>NZ_CAOLGM010000070.1:0-22966 GCF_948475835.1 uncultured Escherichia sp.
TTCTTGATAATTGACGATAAATACAGATACAAATTTAGCGAAAAGTTTTCCCTCTACAAACAAAAATAATTTATTAAATCTTTATTTTTCATTTGGTTAATAATTTTTTCTCAATTCTGGCACGCTTCTCGCAATATCTCGTACGCGTTGAAACTGAATTACAAAGGGGGTCAAACCCCGTCGGCACACCAGGAACGGCCAGGCTGTTTTCCGGGCGTGTTCCGTCAGCCTTTGACGCCAATTATGGGTTCGATTCCCACATTCATTCCTGAAATGAATACTGGTTTTAACTTATTAAATAAAAAGTGAGGGATTGCGCAGTCAGCGATCCCCGATAACGTCGCCGATAAAGATGCCGGGTAACAGGCAAAAGGGAATTCCCCTGTCGCTTCGTGTCTGCTTCCGCGACGGCTGTTAAGCAAGGAATAGATAATGATTAAAAAAATAAGCGTAAGAATAGATCAGCTGGCATTACTCTCCAGAAACGGCGATTACTACAAAGTGCTACATGCAGGCGAGCATCTTTTACCCTGGTTAAATACGCCAGAAGTCTTGCTGATTACGCTCGATGGCAGCGAAGTTCCCGACGTGCTGGCGGATTATTTGCGCCGCTTTCAGCCTGATTGGGTGGAGAAATATTGCCTGGTGGCAGACTTGTCGGAGATTGAAGCCGGGGCGTTGTATATGGACGGTATTTTGCAGGAGATCCTGCCGCCATCAACGCGCCGTTTGTACTGGCGTGTAGAGGATGATTTGACACTGGTGCGGATGAATACGCAGCAAGTCCAGGTACAAACGGAGGTGATGAATGCGGTATTGCAACCACGGCGCAAAGGGGCAGTTAAAGGCCGCGATGCAATACTAACGGTGCAGGTTCCGGCCTGGCATGTAGGCGTGCTGAAAATCGATGGTGAAACGCAGGCGCTGTTACCGCCGGGGCTGACCGCATACTGGAAAATTAACCATCTGGTTGACGCTGAAGTGGTTGACACCCGCTTGCAGGTACTGGAAGTCAGCGGGCAAGAAATCTTAACGAAAGATAAGGTCAATCTGCGGATTAACCTCGCCGCTAACTGGCGCTACAGCGACGTGTTGCTGGCATTTAGTCAGTTAACGAAGCCGATTGATCATTTGTATCGGGAATTGCAATTTGCCCTGCGTGAAGCGGTAGGTACTCGTACGCTGGATGAACTGCTGGAAGATAAACAGGTCATTGATGACGTTGTCAGCGAACAGGTGAAATCGCGCATGTTGCCATTTGGTATGGAGATTGCCTCATTAGGGGTGAAAGATATCGTCCTGCCTGGTGATATGAAAAATATCCTCGCGCAGCTGGTTGAGGCAGAGAAATCTGCGCAGGCGAATGTGATTCGCCGACGTGAAGAAACGGCAGCGACGCGCTCGTTACTGAACACCGCCAAAGTCATGGAGAACAATCCGGTAGCGTTGCGTTTAAAAGAGCTAGAAACGCTGGAGAGAGTGGCTGAGCGGATCGATAACATCTCTGTATTTGGCGGTCTGGATCAGGTTCTGCATGGGTTGGTTAATATCAAAGGGTGAGTAACATGCCATTAAATGGAGTCAGTGCTGCGATGCGCGAAAGGGTATCGCAGCAGTTAAAAGAAATTGAACGGCGGTATGATGTGAAAGTACTGTACGCCTGTGAATCAGGGAGCCGCGGCTGGGGATTTGCCTCGCCCGACAGCGACTACGATGTACGGTTTTTGTATGTTCACCCGCTGGAATGGTATCTGCGAGTAGAGTCACCGCGCGATGTTATTGAGCTGCCCATCGACGACGAGTTAGATGTTTCCGGTTGGGAGTGGCGTAAGGCGCTGGGATTATTGAAAGGCGCGAACCCGACGCTGATAGAATGGCTGGATTCTCCGGTGATTTATCAACAAGATGAAGAAACGATAACGGCGTTTAAGGCAATGGTCCCAATGTGGTTTTCTCCGCTGCGTGCGCGCTGGCATTACTATTCGATGGCGCAGAAAAACTTCCCCGGATATTTGCAGGGCGACGAAGTTCGACTGAAAAAATACTTTTACGTGCTGCGTCCGCTGCTGGCCGTGCGCTGGGTCGAAGCGGGTAAAGGCGTACCGCCAATGCGCTTTGCTGAGTTACTGGCGGGAAGCGAACTTGATGCGCCGTTACGTGCAGAAATAGACGAATTACTGGAACGTAAACAGCGCGCAGGAGAAGCGGAATATGGTCCGCGCCGTCCATTGTTACATGCGTTTATTCGTGCGGAACAGGCGCGTGGGGAAATTCCACCGCTGTTACCGGATAGCAGAGAAGGGGACGTTAAGGAACTGGATAGCTTAATGTACCAGACGGTAATGCGCCGGGCGTGATGCCCGGCGTTATTTCACGCCATCAGCTCTTATTATTATTGTGTATTCCCGCTGATTTCATTCTGTATAAGTGTTGCAATATCGTCATTCGTTGCCGCTTGTGAACTAAATATCATCTTCTCACGCGAATACACCGCAAACTTATCTGACAGGTTCGAAGCAAACACCTTGCGGGCATTTTCTGCCAGCAAACCGGTGACGATATCATGGTGGTTTTTATCCACTTTTCGGGCAATATTTCCCGCCTCTTTGTCCTTACTATACCGTTCATTGGTGCTTTCCCAGCTTAATGCCGCTGAGGTTGTTTTTATCATGACTTCTGTTTGGTAGCCTGCATCTTTGAGTTTTTTTAATGTTTGTAACGGCGTCGCGGCATTACGAAATGTTCCTTCGACAACAATGTTGAGTTTACTGACTATCGCTCTCTCAATTGCACGTTCGACCGTTTCGCCGGAAAATTTCGCTGTATGGGTAACAAAATCATCCCCATAATTTTGGTAGATATAATTAAAATCAGGGTGTAGAAATCGAAAATCATCACCGTTAATAATCATTATATTATCTTTTGTCTCTCTTTTGGCTAATTCAATCAGAGATGATTTACCTGCTCCGGGTTGCCCACCTAAAACAAAACCAATGGGATGCTGTTGCGGTGTGACTTCATGATTTGTCAGACGCTGCCAAATAGAATCAAAAGATGCTTTATTTTCTGAATGCGTAGTATTGTTGAATTCATGCTGATATTGAGTTCTTACCTGCTGAAGGAGAATCTTACCTTGTGTAAAATCAACAAGTTCAGCGGGGGTAGAATAAAGATAATCGCGATAGCTGACTAATCGCTTGAGAGCATCGCCTGAATCCTGATGCGACGAAACTGAGCAATTATCAATGATATTTGATAAAAACGCGATGCACTGACTGGCTCCGTTTAAAAGTGCATCTTTTTCCATTAAAGTAGCCATTAACACTCCTGTTAAATGATATTTTTCGGTGATTATAATACTGTTCTACAGGAGTGATTTTGCTTTTCAGATATTATTTAATCTATGTTTTCAGTGAGGATGGCGTATAACAATCGGTGAGCGTTATACGCCAGTAGGGAAATATTACTCAAACAAATTAAAATGCAGCTTCTGCACCACCTGCTCGGCATCTTCGCCGGGCACCAGGAAGCACAGGTTATGGCTGGATGCGCCGTAACAAATCATGCGAATGTTGAACGGTTCCAGTACGCCGAATACCTCTTTGCCAACGCCGCAGGCTTTTGACAGGTCATTGCCAATCAACGCGACCAGCGCCAGACCTTCTTCTACTTCCACCCGGCACAGTGCGGAAAGCTCCATCAGCAGAGATTGCGTCAGCAACGTATCGCCAGTGGAGGTTGAACCGGTGGTATCAAGGGTTAATGCCACGCTCACTTCTGACGTGGTGATTAAGTCTACCGAAATATTATGCCGCGCGAGGATGCCGAAAACTTCCGCGAGGAAGCCGCGAGAATGCAGCATATTCAGGCTGTGCAAAGTGAGCAGAGTCTGATTGCGACGAAGCGCCAGCGCGCGGAACAGCGGCGGATTTTCAGTTTTATTGCACACCAGCGTACCACCTGCGCGTGGGTCTTTGCTGGAGCCGACAAAGACCGGGATATCGCTGCGTACTGCGGGTAGCAACGTTGCCGGATGCAGTACTTTTGCACCAAAAGTTGCCATCTCTGCCGCTTCGGCAAACGCGATTTCATCAATGCGTTTTGCTGCGGAAACTACGCGTGGATCGGTGGTGTAGATGCCCGGGACGTCGGTCCAGATATCAACACGAGATGCGTGTAAAGCCTCCGCCAGCAAGGCTGCCGTATAATCGCTGCCTCCACGGCCAAGCGTCGTTGTACGACCTTTATTTTCGCTACCGATAAATCCCTGGGTGATCACTAAGCCGTCATTGAGGCGTGGGAGCAGCTGCAGCGCGGCCAGTTCCGCCAGCGCGGCTACATCTGGCTCTGCACGACCAAATCGGTCGTTGGTACGCATCACTTTACGTACATCAAACCACTGTGCCTGAACATCGCGTTCGCGCAGGATTTCGACAAACAGCAGGGTCGACATCAGCTCGCCGTGGCTGACCAGCTCATCTGTCAGCGCCGGAGACGTTGCCAGCGCCGCCGCTTCTGCCAGAACAGTAATGTTCTCCAGCAGACGTTCAATCTCTTCACGGATAACGTTCGGGTAACGCAGACGTTCCAGAATGGCAAACTGGATGTTGCGAATAGCGTCGAGTTTTTCGAATCGCTCGCCAGGTTCCAGCCCTTCCGCTAAAGCGACCAGCAGATTAGTGATACCAGCAGAAGCCGAGAGGACTACTAAACGCACGTTGGCATCAGAAAGCACAATATCAGCGCTGCGGTTCATGGCGTCAAAATCAGCTACGCTGGTACCGCCAAATTTGGAGACAACAATTTCAGACATAACTACCTCGTGTCAGGGGATCCATTTTCAGCCTTGGCACAAGGGAAGAGCGGAAGACGGGTGGGCGCAGAGCGATACTTCGCTACTATTTTCACCCAGAAGTGCTCCACCACTTGCGAAACGCCCGACTGCGAACGCTTCTGGTGACAACCCAGGGGATTCAGCCCCTGTAGCCGATGATGAACGTGGCCAGCCGTTCAATCACCTCGGCGATGCACCCCCTCAGGTGTTATCACAGGACTGGCTCCTCCAACACCGTTACTTGGGCAACGCGCCTCTTCTGGCCTGCGCTAGCGCAGGTAGTACATTTATAAATAAAGGGTGAGCGGGGCGGTTGTCAACGACGGGGTCATGCGGATTTTTCATCCACTCCTGGCGGTCAGTAGTTCAGCTAATAAATGCTTCACTGCGCTAAGGGTTTACACTCAACATTACGCTAACGGCACTAAAACCATCACATTTTTCTGTGACTGGCGCTACAATCTTCCAAAGTCACAATTCTCAAAATCAGAAGAGTATTGCTAATGAAAAACATCAATCCAACGCAGACCGCTGCCTGGCAGGCACTACAGAAACACTTCGATGAAATGAAAGACGTTACGATCGCCGATCTTTTTGCTAAAGACGGCGATCGTTTTTCTAAGTTCTCCGCAACCTTCGGCGATCAGATGCTGGTGGATTACTCCAAAAACCGCATCACTGAAGAGACGCTGGCGAAATTACAAGATCTGGCGAAAGAGTGCGATCTGGCGGGCGCGATTAAGTCGATGTTCTCTGGCGAGAAGATCAACCGCACTGAAAACCGCGCTGTGCTGCACGTAGCGCTGCGTAACCGTAGCAATACCCCGATTTTGGTTGATGGCAAAGACGTAATGCCGGAAGTCAACGCGGTGCTGGAGAAGATGAAAACCTTCTCGGAAGCGATTATCTCCGGTGAGTGGAAGGGTTATACCGGCAAAGCAATCACTGACGTAGTGAACATCGGGATCGGCGGTTCTGACCTCGGCCCGTACATGGTGACCGAAGCACTGCGTCCGTACAAAAATCACCTGAACATGCACTTTGTTTCTAACGTCGATGGGACTCACATCGCGGAAGTGCTGAAAAAAGTAAACCCGGAAACCACGCTGTTCCTGGTAGCATCTAAAACCTTCACCACTCAGGAAACCATGACCAACGCCCATAGCGCGCGTGACTGGTTCCTGAAAGCGGCAGGTGATGAAAAACACGTTGCGAAACACTTTGCGGCGCTCTCAACCAATGCCAAAGCCGTTGGCGAGTTTGGTATTGATACTGCCAACATGTTCGAGTTCTGGGACTGGGTCGGCGGCCGTTACTCTTTGTGGTCAGCGATTGGCCTGTCGATTGTTCTCTCCATCGGCTTTGATAACTTCGTTGAACTGCTTTCTGGCGCACACGCGATGGACAAGCATTTCTCCACCACGCCTGCCGAGAAAAACCTGCCTGTACTGCTGGCGCTGATTGGCATCTGGTACAACAATTTCTTTGGTGCGGAAACTGAGGCGATTCTGCCGTATGACCAGTATATGCACCGTTTCGCGGCGTACTTCCAGCAGGGCAATATGGAGTCCAACGGTAAGTATGTTGACCGTAACGGTAACGTTGTGGATTACCAGACTGGCCCGATTATCTGGGGTGAACCAGGCACTAACGGTCAGCACGCGTTCTACCAGCTGATCCACCAGGGAACCAAAATGGTACCGTGCGATTTCATCGCTCCGGCTATCACCCATAACCCGCTCTCTGATCATCACCAGAAACTGCTGTCTAACTTCTTCGCCCAGACCGAAGCGCTGGCGTTTGGTAAATCCCGCGAAGTGGTTGAGCAGGAATATCGTGATCAGGGTAAAGATCCGGCAACGCTTGACTACGTGGTGCCGTTCAAAGTGTTCGAAGGTAACCGCCCGACCAACTCCATCCTGCTGCGCGAAATCACTCCGTTCAGCCTGGGGGCGTTGATTGCGCTGTATGAGCACAAAATCTTTACTCAGGGCGTGATTCTGAACATCTTCACCTTCGACCAGTGGGGCGTGGAGCTGGGTAAACAGCTGGCGAACCGTATTCTGCCAGAGCTGAAAGATGATAAAGAAATCAGCAGCCACGATAGCTCGACCAATGGTCTGATTAACCGCTATAAAGCGTGGCGCGGTTAATTTAAAAACCTTAATAACAATGCCGACGTTATGTCGGCATTGTTTTATCAGATAAATCCCCTTGTCTGTGATTTAACGGAAATCATACCGTGAGGTTAATCCTAAAATAGATTTTTAATCGTGATTGATTTCGGAAAATACTCAGATTAATTACTTTTACTTTTATTTTAACATTATGATTTTTAATGTTATTTATATATAAGTTGTAGCTTATATTTGATATTCATTCCAATTATCCTAAAACCCCATCTCTAATTCCCCGCGCCGTAATTCGCATGCTTTAGTTGTGTATACTCGATCCCGCCCGAAATGTTTTTGGGTAAATCTCCATTCATTCAATGAAGGGAAATTGTTATGAAAAAAGTTCTGTATGGCATTTTTGCCATATCTGCGCTTGCGGCGACTTCTGCGTGGGCTGCACCTGTACAGGTGGGCGAAGCGGCAGGGTCGGCAGCAACGTCGGTTTCGGCGGGGAGTTCCTCCGCGACCAGCGTCAGCACCGTAAGCTCGGCGGTGGGTGTCGCGCTCGCGGCAACCGGTGGCGGTGATGGTTCTAATACCGGGACCACCACAACCACGACCACCAGTACCCAGTAATAAAGTATGTATCCCCAAAATAATTTGAGTCATTGCATCTGTGGCTTGAAGTATGAAGGGATTTACCATAACCACACTCCGGTGTGGTTATTCTGCCCCTCTGGAGAAGAGTCGTGAAGCGACCTGCACTCATTCTTATCTGCCTGCTATTACAGGCCTGTTCAGCCACGACTAAAGAGCTGGGCAATTCACTGTGGGACAGTCTGTTCGGCACGCCAGGCGTACAGCTGACGGACGATGATATTCAAAATATGCCCTACGCCAGCCAGTACATGCAGCTTAATGGCGGGCCGCAATTGTTTGTGGTGCTGGCCTTCGCTGAAGACGGACAACAAAAATGGGTCACTCAGGATCAAGCCACTCTTGTCACACAACATGGTCGTCTGGTGAAGACTTTGCTTGGCGGCGACAACCTGATTGAAGTGAATAACCTTGCCGCCGACCCGCTGATTAAACCCGCACAAATTGTTGATGGTGCAACATGGACGCGCACGATGGGCTGGACCGAGTACCAGCAGGTACGCTACGCCACCGCACGCTCAGTCTTCAAATGGGATGGCACCGATACCGTCAAGGTCGGCAGCGATGAAACCCCGGTTCGCGTGCTGGACGAAGAAGTCTCCACCGACCAGGCGCGCTGGCATAACCGCTACTGGATCGACAGCGAAGGGCAAATTCGCCAGTCGGAACAGTATCTCGGCGCGGATTATTTCCCGGTGAAAACCACTCTCATCAAGGCGGCAAAACAATGATTAAACAAACTATTGTCGCATTGATTTTGAGTGTGGGGGCGTCATCGGTCTTCGCGGCGGGAACCGTCAAGGTATTCAGCAATGGCAGCAGTGAGGCCAAAACGCTGACGGGCGCAGAGTATTTAATCGATCTGGTAGGCCAGCCGCGGCTGGCAAACAGTTGGTGGCCTGGTGCGGTGATTAGCGAAGAGCTGGCAACGGCGGCAGCATTGCGGCAGCAGCAGGCGTTGCTGACACGGCTGGCAGAACTGGCTGCAGATTCCAGCGCCGACGATGCCGCTGCGATTAACGCCTTACGCCAGCAAATTCAGGCGTTGAAAGTGACGGGCAGGCAAAAAATCAATCTTGATCCCGATATCGTCCGCGTTGCCGAACGCGGTAACCCGCCGTTGCAGGGCAACTACACGCTGTGGGTCGGACCACCGCCGTCCACGGTCACGTTGTTCGGGCTTATCAGCCGTCCTGGCAAGCAGCCATTCACTCCAGGTCGCGACGTGGCGAGCTATCTCTCTGACCAGAGCCTGCTCAGCGGTGCGGATCGCAGCTACGCGTGGGTGGTTTACCCGGACGGACGCACGCAAAAAGCGCCGGTGGCTTACTGGAACAAGCGTCACGTAGAGCCGATGCCCGGCAGCATTATTTATGTTGGCCTCGCGGACTCCGTCTGGAGTGAGACGCCTGATGCCCTTAACGCCGACATTCTTCAGACTCTGACGCAGCGGATACCCCAATAATGAAAAAAAGACATCTGCTTAGCTTACTGGCGCTGGGCATTAGCATGGCTTGCTACGGCGAAACATATCCTGCGCCCATTGGCCCGTCGCAGTCGGATTTCGGTGGCGTAGGATTATTACAAACTCCCACCGCGCGTATGGCACGGGAAGGGGAGTTGAGTCTGAACTATCGCGATAACGATCAGTACCGTTATTACTCAGCTTCAGTGCAACTCTTCCCGTGGCTGGAAACAACGCTGCGCTACACCGACGTGCGCACCCGGCAGTACAGCAGCGTCGAAGCGTTCTCTGGCGATCAAACGTATAAAGATAAAGCCTTCGATCTCAAACTGCGTTTGTGGGAAGAGAGTTACTGGCTGCCGCAAGTGGCGGTTGGTGCGCGGGATATCGGCGGTACGGGGCTGTTTGATGCGGAATATCTTGTTGCCAGCAAAGCCTGGGGGCCGTTCTATTTTACGCTCGGCCTGGGCTGGGGTTATCTGGGCACCAGCGGTAATGTAAAAAATCCGCTCTGTTCAGCCAGTGATAAATATTGCTATCGCGATAACAGCTACAAACAGGCGGGATCTATCGACGGTAGCCAGATGTTCCACGGTCCTGCCTCACTGTTTGGCGGCGTGGAATACCAGACGCCCTGGCAACCGCTGCGCCTGAAACTGGAGTATGAAGGCAATAATTATCAGCAGGATTTTGCCGGGAAGCTGGAGCAAAAAAGTAAGTTTAACGTCGGTGCGATTTATCGCGTTACCGATTGGGCCGACGTTAACCTTAGCTATGAACGTGGCAACACCTTTATGTTTGGCGTCACGCTGCGCACCAACTTTAACGATCTGCGCCCGTCTTACAACGATAACGCCCGCCCGCAATATCAACCGCAGCCGCAGGATGCCATTTTGCAGCATTCGGTGGTGGCGAATCAGTTAACGCTGTTGAAATACAATGCCGGACTTGCCGATCCGCAGATCCAGGCGAAAGGCGATACGCTGTATGTCACCGGCGAGCAGGTGAAATATCGTGATTCGCGCGAAGGGATCATCCGTGCTAATCGGATCGTGATGAACGATCTGCCGGATGGGATCAAAACGATCCGCATTACGGAAAATCGCCTTAACATGCCGCAGGTGACGACGGAAACCGATGTCGCCAGCCTGAAAAATCATCTCGCCGGAGAGCCGTTGGGCCACGAAACGACGCTGGCGCAAAAACGCGTCGAGCCAGTGGTTCCGAAGTCCACCGAGCAGGGCTGGTATATCGACAAATCACGCTTTGATTTCCACATCGATCCGGTGCTGAACCAGTCGGTCGGTGGCCCGGAAAACTTTTACATGTATCAGCTGGGCGTGATGGGAACGGCAGATTTGTGGCTGACGGACCATCTGCTGACCACCGGCAGCCTGTTTGCAAATCTTGCCAACAACTACGACAAGTTTAACTACACTAATCCTCCGCAGGACTCGCACTTACCGCGCGTTCGTACCCATGTGCGCGAGTATGTGCAGAACGATGTCTATGTGAATAACCTGCAAGCCAACTACTTCCAGCATCTGGGCAACGGCTTCTACGGTCAGGTCTACGGTGGTTATCTCGAAACCATGTTTGGCGGTGCGGGGGCAGAAGTGTTGTATCGCCCGCTGGACAGTAACTGGGCGTTTGGTCTGGATGCCAACTACGTTAAACAGCGCGACTGGCGTAGTGCAAAAGATATGATGAAATTCACCGACTACAGCGTGAAAACCGGACATCTGACCGCGTACTGGACGCCATCTTTCGCTCAGGATGTGTTAGTGAAAGCGAGCGTCGGGCAGTATCTGGCGGGCGATAAAGGCGGCACGCTGGAGATCGCCAAACGCTTTGATAGCGGCGTGGTGGTTGGCGGCTATGCCACGATCACCAACGTTTCGAAAGAGGAGTACGGCGAAGGGGACTTCACCAAAGGCGTGTATGTCTCGGTACCGTTGGATCTCTTCTCGTCTGGCCCGACACGCAGCCGTGCGGCGATTGGCTGGACGCCGCTGACGCGTGACGGTGGTCAGCAACTTGGGCGTAAGTTCCAGTTGTATGACATGACCAGCGACCGTAGCGTCAATTTCCGCTAAGTCATGGGAAAGGTGCCAGTTTTCGCACTCACTGGCACCCTCATTCTTAATGACCTGTTGAGCCATCAGGAACGCAGTTCACCCCCGGTTTGCGATCTGGTGTGTAAAGGCGAAAACATTCTGTCTTCCTGTCCGTCGATATCGGTTGCAGATCTGGTTGCCTGAGCGACTGGGCCATCATTGGGCTGGAGACATTGCTTTGCGGTAGGTCGGCTTTATCAGCAGTACCGAGCGGACCAGCATAAGCAGGAAGAACAGAGACTGATAACATCAAAGCAGCAAAATAAGGCTTCATTTTTACCACCTTTATCAGGTTACGTTTCATTTGTTCCAGAGGAACATGGTCGATTTTTCGCGCATTGCTGGTGGCTGGGAATCACCTGAATGGGTGATTTTTGAATTACCAGCTTGGGTGCGGTTTGTCTTGCCGGATGCGCCGCCAGGCGCGGCTTATCCGGCCTACGGGTAGGTATATCCGGCTTTGGTGGAGGCGCGCTCCAAATCCAGGTTGAACAAAACATACACAAAAAATATAGATCTCCGTCACATTTTTGCGTTATACAGGAAGCTCGCCACTGTGAAGGAGGTACTGCTATGACGTCACTCTCTCGTCCGCGCGTGGAGTTTATCTCCACCATTTTGCAGACCGTACTCAATCTTGGCCTGCTGTGCCTCGGCCTGATTTTGGTTGTCTTCCTCGGCAAAGAAACGGTGCATCTGGCAGATGTGCTGTTCGCGCCAGAACAAACCAGCAAATATGAGCTGGTAGAAGGACTGGTGGTTTACTTTCTCTATTTCGAATTTATCGCGCTGATTGTGAAGTACTTTCAGTCCGGTTTTCACTTCCCGCTACGTTACTTTGTCTATATTGGGATCACCGCCATTGTGCGCTTGATCATCGTCGATCATAAATCGCCACTGGATGTGTTGATCTACTCGGCTGCGATCCTGTTACTGGTGATCACTCTGTGGCTGTGTAATTCGAAACGGCTGAAGCGGGAGTAAAAAGACAGCACGCCGAACTGGCGCGGCGTGCTGGACAGGAAGATTACAGCGTAGCAGTTTGTTGTGTTTTCTTCGTTTCCGGTTCCCAGAGGGCTTCCAGCTCCTCAAGGGTTTTACCTTTGGTTTCCGGGACAAATTTCCACATAAATAGTGCTGCCAGAACGCCCATACACCCGTAAATCCAGTAGGAGAAACCGTTGTGGAAATGGGCCACCAGCCAGGAGTTTTTGTCCATCATCGGGAAGGTCCAGGAGACGAAGTAGTTCGCCAGCCACTGGGCCGCCACCGCGATTGCCAGCGCTTTACCACGAATAGCATTCGGGAAGATTTCCGACAGCAGTACCTAGCATACCGGACCCCAGGACATGGCAAAGGCGGCAACATAGAACAGCATCGACAGTAGCGCCACAATACCCGATGCCTGAGTGTAAAACGCGGTACCGAGGCTAAACATACCGATTGCCATTCCGAGTGCGCCGATAATTTGCAGTGGCTTACGACCAAATTTATCCACCGTCATAATTGCCAGTACGGTAAAGGTGAGGTTGATAACTCCGACAATAATGGTCTGCAACAGCGCGATATCCGTGCTGGCCCCCAGCGTTTTGAACACTTCCGGCGCGTAGTACAGCACCACATTGATGCCGACAAATTGCTGGAAGATGGAGAGCATAACGCCGATTACAATCACGCCCACGCCAAACATCAGCAGACGACCACCGGTTTTGCGGCCATGATCCAGGGAGTGTTTAATTTCCTGTACTGCCTGAGTTGCAAGCGTGTTGCCCATAATTTTGCGCAGGATACTTTCCGCCTGTTCTTGCTTGCCGCGTGACATCAGCCAGCGAGGACTTTCTGGCACGGTATACAGCAGCATTAAGAACAGCAGTGCAGGGATACATTCCGAGGCAAACATATAACGCCAGCCGTCAGTATTCAGCCAGCTGGCATCACCGGAACGGGCAATAAAATAGTTTACGCAGTAAACTAAAAGTTGCCCGAAAATAATCGCAAACTGGTTAAATGAAACCAGTTTCCCGCGAATATGAGCTGGAGCCAGTTCCGCAATATACATTGGTGAAAGCATTGAGGCTAAACCAACGCCAATACCGCCAATAATGCGATAAATAACAAATTCCGGGACATAACCTGCCAGATAAACAGGCACTGTGTTGTCCGGGTTTATAGAGGTAAAACCAAGTTCTGGCCAGGCAGAACCTACACCAGAAATAAAAAACAGGACAGCAGCAATCTTAAGTGAATCACGACGACCGAAGCGGTTACTGCAATAACCACCGAGGGCACCGCCGATGATGCAACCAATCAGAGCGCTGGCTACGCAAAACCCTAACAGGGAGTTGGCAGCGGATTCATTTAAGTTTTGTGGAGCAACAAAGACGGTATTGAGTGACTCAACAGTACCGGAAATAACGGCGGTGTCGTAGCCAAATAATAAACCACCTAATGTAGCGACTAAGGTAATCGAAAATATATAACTGGAATTATACTGGGTATTCATTCAGACCTGCCTTAGATCATTCTGATCTTTTATCAGTGCATTGATGTTGGAATTGTCAGGCAGTTAAGGCAATTATCATTTTTTACAATGCGTTTACGTAATGTCTTTTCTGTGATCTTAATTGTGATAATTATCCAAAATTGATAAAAACAATACTATTGCCGTGATTCAGAGCACGAAAGAGAATTATCGTAAGTGGGAAAACAAATAACGTAAAAATAATAAGTTCTATGATGGGAATATTAACCGGCGAACGATTCAGATTGCAGACGAAAGAAAAAAAGGCGCTCCGTGGAGCGCCGAATAATAGTCACAAGTTGGGATAACGTAAGTTGAGGGTGCAGCGGCATAACATTGGCAGAACAACATCTTTAACCTTTCACACCACCTGCCGTCAGGCCGTTGACCAGCCAGCGTTGAGCCAGCAAGAAGACGATGGTGATCGGTAATGCAGACATCACGGCAGCGGCGGCAAAGTCACCCCACAGGTAGTTTTGCGGGTTGAGGTATTGCTGCATCCCCACGGCCAGGGTGTAGCTATTTACGTCACGCAGTAACAGCGACGCGACCGGAACTTCAGTAATGGCAGCGATAAACGACAGGATGAACACCACCGCCAGAATCGGTACTGACAGCGGCAACAGGACAAGGCGGAAGGCCTGCCACGGTGTCGCACCATCCAGCGCCGCCGCTTCTTCCAGCGAACTGTCGATGGTTTCGAAATAGCCTTTGATGGTCCAGACATGCAGCGCAATCCCACCCAGATACGCGAAAATTACGCCGCCGTGAGTATTCAGGCCAATGAATGGAATGTACTCACCCAGACGATCAAACAACGCATACAACGCGACCAGTGAAAGTACTGCCGGGAACATCTGGAAAATCAGCATTCCTTTCAGCAGCGTCGCTTTGCCTGGAAAGCGCATACGGGCGAAAGCGTAGGCGCAGGTGGTGGAGAGCGCCACAATGCCAATCGCGGAAATCCCGGCGACCTTTACCGAGTTCCACAGCCACAGCAGTACCGGGAATGGCGGTGGCGTAGTGCGACCATCAGCCTGTTCAACGCTAAAACCTAACGCCAGTTTCCAGTGATCCCAGGAGATTTGCTCCGGGATCAGGCTACCGGTCGCGAAGTTTCCCTGACGCAGCGAGATAGCGACGACCATCAGCAGCGGGAACATAATCGCCGCGATAAAAAGTAGCAGTAGCAGGTGAGTAATAAACAAACGTGCTTTTTGCGATTTCGGTTGGACCATTGCCATTTTTGTTATCTCCCTTAATCAAACTTCATTCGCGTGGCTTTCAGGTTCACTATCGCCAGCGCACCCACCGGCAGGAAGATCAGCGTGGCAATTGCTGCAGCCAGACCGAAGTCCTGACCCCCGCCGCCTTCAAAAGCGATACGGTAGGTGTAGTTAACAAGCAGGTCGGTATAACCGGCTGGCGTGGTCGTGCCAAGACGATCCGGGCCGCCGTTGGTTAACAGCTGAATCAGCACGAAGTTGTTAAAGTTAAAGGCGAAGCTGGCGATCATCAGCGGCGTCAGCGGTTTAATCAGCAGCGGCAGCGTAATCTTAAAGAAGTTCTGGAACGGACCTGCGCCATCCATTGCTGAGGCTTCATACAAATCGTCCGGAATCGCTTTCAGCAAGCCCATGCAGAGGATCATCATGTACGGATAACCCAGCCAGGTATTGACGATAATCAGCATCGTGCGGGCGGTGGTCGGATCGCTGAACCAGGCGGGCTTCACGCCAAACAGCGCGCTCAACATCATGTTGATTTCACCGAAGCTCTGGTTAAACAATCCTTTGAAAATCAAGATTGAAATGAACGATGGCACCGCGTAGGGCAGAATCAGCAGGACGCGATAGACCGCTTTGCCGCGCAACGCTTCCCACTGCACCAGACATGCCAGAACCATGCCGACCGCCACCGTTAAAAAGACAGTGATCAGCGAGAACACCACGGTCCAGACGAAAATGGCGAGGAACGGTTTCTGAATGCCTTCGTCGGTAAAGACGCGGGTAAAGTTTTTCCAGCCGGTGGTCACGGTGTAACCGGGGCTTAGCTTTTCATCACCCCAGTTGCCGTCGGCGGTAATGGACTGGTAAAAGCCAATTTGGTTATTCGGACGATATTTCACGCCGCTCTGATTATTCGTCAACGTGCCGTCACCGTCGAGTGTGTAGAGCGGCTGCGTGCCAGAAAACTGGCGCAGGGAGCTCATCATCACTTTGTTGCCATCCGGCAGAATGGCGGTAATGTCACTCAGCGCCTGACGATTCTGGGTAATCACGCGTAGATGCGCGCGTTCGCCTTCGGGCTGGGCGGTCGTTTCTTTCAGTTGCAGTTTTTGCTCGCCGCCAAATTTAAAAGCGTCGGAAAGGTAATTTTTGCCGGTTTCGCCGTCACTGAGCGCCAGTTGCCACTCATCGCCCGCCGGGTAAAGACCAAAGTTATAGGTTTTGCCTGCTTGCCAGGAGCGATCTAACAACACTTCCTGTGCACGTTCAAAAGTCAGCTGGTTAGTGCTGCTGTAGTTGGTGAAGGCAATGGCGATGGTGCAGACCAGAGGGAAGAGGACGAATAATCCCATTCCAGCCATTCCCGGGTAAACATAGCGCCAGGCGTAGGCTTTACGATTGGCGAAAATATACAGCCCCGCTGAACTCAATATCAGCGTGGTAATGGCGAACAGGTATTCCCCTTGTGCGTACATTAAAACAACAAGGTAACCCACCAGCAGGCCGAGCAGACCTAGCACTGACCATTTCAGCGCGTCGCTTTGCCACCAATGTTTCTTTTTAATGACATCCATGGGGTTCTTCCTCATTCCAGGACGGATAAGGCTTTCACGCCTTATCCGACAACAACTGCCTGATGCGACACTGATGCGTCTTATCAGGCCTACATGCGTTTCAGTTTTGTAGGCCGGACAAGGCGTTCACGCCGCATCCGGCATTTCACAGCATTACTTGGTGATACGAGTCTGCGCGTCTTTCAGGGCTTCATCGACAGTCTGACGACCGCTGGCGGCGTTGATCACCGCTGTACGCACGGCATACCAGAAAGCGGACATCTGCGGGATGTTCGGCATGATTTCACCTTTCTGGGCGTTTTCCATGGTGGCGGCAATACGTGGGTCTTTCGCCAACTCTTCCTCGTAAGACTTCAGCGCCACTGCACCCAGCGGTTTGTCTTTATTGACCGCTTCCAGACCTTCGTCAGTCAGCAGATAGTTTTCGAGGAACTCTTTCGCCAGCTCTTTGTTCGGACTGGCGGCGTTAATACCGGCGCTCAGCACGCCAACGAACGGTTTAGATGGTTGACCCTTGAAGGTCGGCAGTACCGTTACACCATAATTCACTTTGCTGGTGTCGATGTTGGACCATGCCCACGGGCCGTTGATGGTCATCGCTGTTTCGCCTTTATTAAAGGCAGCTTCTGCGATGGAGTAATCGGTGTCTGCATTCATGTGTTTGTTTTTAATCAGGTCAACCAGGAAGGTCAGACCCGCTTTCGCGCCAGCGTTATCCACGCCCACGTCTTTAATATCGTACTTGCCGTTTTCATACTTGAACGCATAACCCCCGTCAGCAGCAATCAGCGGCCAGGTGAAGTACGGTTCTTGCAGGTTGAACATCAGCGCGCTCTTACCTTTCGCTATCAGTTCTTTATCCAGCGCCGGGATCTCTTCCCAGGTTTTTGGTGGGTTCGGCAGCAGATCTTTGTTATAAATCAGCGATAACGCTTCAACAGCGATCGGGTAAGCAATCAGCTTGCCGTTGTAACGTACGGCATCCCAGGTAAACGGATACAGCTTGTCCTGGAACGCTTTGTCCGGGGTGATTTCAGCCAACAGGCCAGATTGAGCGTAGCCACCAAAACGGTCGTGCGCCCAGAAGATAATGTCAGGGCCATCGCCAGTTGCCGCAACCTGAGGGAATTTCTCTTCCAGTTTATCCGGATGCTCAACGGTGACTTTAATTCCGGTATCTTTCTCGAATTTCTTACCGACTTCAGCGAGACCGTTATAGCCTTTATCGCCGTTAATCCAGATTACCAGTTTACCTTCTTCGATTTTGGCGAGAGCCGAGGCGGAAAACATCATCGTCGTTAATGCGGATAATGCGAGGATGCGTGCACCTGTTTTTATTTTCATAATCTATGGTCCTTGTTGGTGAAGTGCTCGTGAAAACACCTAAACGGACTCTAGTTTCTTTATACGGCAACCTCTTTCCATCCTCCTTGCCCCTACGCCCCACCGTTGCTTTGTGTGATCTCTGTTACAGAATTGGCGGTAATGTGGAGATGCGCACATAAAATCGCCACGATTTTTGCAAGCAACATCACGAAATTCCTTACATGACCTCGGTTTAGTTCACAGAAGCCGTGTTCTCATCCTCCCGCCTCCTCCCCCATAAAAAAGCCAGGGGGTGGAGGATTTAAGCCATCTCCTGATGACGCATAGTCAGCCCATCATGAATGTTGCTGTCGATGACAGGTTGTTACAAAGGGAGAAGGGCATGGCGAGCGTACAGCTGCAAAATGTAACGAAAGCCTGGGGCGAGGTCGTGGTATCGAAAGATATCAATCTCGATATCCATGAAGGTGAATTCGTGGTGTTTGTCGGACCGTCTGGCTGCGGTAAATCGACTTTACTGCGCATGATTGCCGGGCTTGAGACGATCACCAGCGGCGACCTGTTCATCGGTGAGAAACGGATGAATGACACTCCGCCAGCAGAACGCGGCGTTGGTATGGTGTTTCAGTCTTACGCGCTCTATCCCCACCTGTCAGTAGCAGAAAACATGTCATTTGGCCTGAAACTGGCTGGCGCAAAAAAAGAGGTGATTAACCAACGCGTTAACCAGGTGGCGGAAGTGCTGCAACTGGCGCATTTGCTGGATCGCAAACCGAAAGCGCTCTCTGGCGGTCAGCGTCAGCGTGTGGCGATTGGCCGTACGCTGGTGGCCGAGCCAAGCGTATTTTTGCTCGATGAACCGCTCTCCAACCTCGATGCTGCACTGCGTGTGCAAATGCGTATCGAAATCTCCCGTCTGCATAAACGCCTGGGCCGCACAATGATTTACGTCACCCACGATCAGGTCGAAGCGATGACGCTGGCCGACAAAATCGTGGTGCTGGACGCCGGTCGCGTGGCGCAGGTTGGGAAACCGCTGGAGCTGTACCACTATCCGGCAGACCGTTTTGTCGCCGGATTTATCGGTTCGCCAAAGATGAACTTCCTGCCGGTAAAAGTGACCGCCACCGCAATCGATCAAGTGCAGGTGGAGCTGCCGATGCCAAATCGTCAGCAAGTCTGGCTGCCAGTTGAAAGCCGTGATGTCCAGGTTGGAGCCAATATGTCGCTGGGTATTCGCCCGGAACATCTACTGCCGAGTGATATCGCTGACGTCATCCTTGAGGGTGAAGTTCAGGTCGTCGAGCAACTCGGCAACGAAACCCAAATCCATATCCAGATCCCTTCCATTCGTCAAAACCTGGTGTACCGCCAGAACGACGTGGTGTTGGTAGAAGAAGGTGCCACATTCGCTATCGGCCTGCCGCCAGAGCGTTGCCATCTGTTCCGTGAGGATGGCACTGCATGTCGTCGACTGCATAAGGAGCCGGGCGTTTAAGCACCCCACAAAACACACAAAGCCTGTCACAGGTGATGTGAAAAAAGAAAAGCAATGACTCAGGAGATAGAATGATGATTACTCTGCGCAAACTTCCTCTGGCGGTTGCCGTCGCAGCGGGCGTAATGTCTGCTCAGGCAATGGCTGTTGATTTCCACGGCTATGCACGTTCCGGTATTGGCTGGACAGGTAGCGGCGGTGAACAACAGTGTTTCCAGACTACCGGTGCTCAAAGTAAATACCGTCTTGGCAACGAATGTGAAACTTATGCTGAATTAAAATTGGGTCAGGAAGTGTGGAAAGAGGGCGATAAGAGCTTCTATTTCGACACTAACGTGGCCTATTCCGTCGCGCAACAGAATGACTGGGAAGCTACCGATCCGGCCTTCCGTGAAGCAAACGTGCAGGGTAAAAACCTGATCGAATGGCTGCCAGGTTCCACCATCTGGGCAGGTAAGCGCTTCTACCAACGTCATGACGTTCATATGATCGACTTCTACTACTGGGATATTTCTGGTCCTGGTGCCGGTCTGGAAAACATCGATGTTGGCTTCGGTAAACTCTCTCTGGCAGCAACCCGCTCCTCTGAAGCTGGTGGTTCTTCCTCTTTTGCCAGCAACAATATTTATGACTATACCAACGAAACCGCGAACGACGTTTTCGATGTGCGTTTAGCGCAGATGGAAATCAACCCGGGCGGCACATTAGAACTGGGTGTCGACTACGGTCGTGCCAACCTGCGTGATAACTATCGTCTGGTTGATGGCGCATCGAAAGACGGCTGGTTATTCACTGCTGAACATACTCAGAGTGTCCTGAAGGGCTTTAACAAGTTTGTTGTTCAGTACGCTACTGACTCGATGACCTCGCAGGGTAAAGGTCTGTCGCAGGGTTCTGGCGTCGCGTTTGATAACGAAAAATTTGCCTACAATATCAACAACAACGGTCACATGCTGCGTATCCTCGACCACGGTGCGATCTCCATGGGCGACAACTGGGACATGATGTACGTGGGTATGTACCAGGATATCAACTGGGATAACGACAACGGCACCAAGTGGTGGACCGTTGGTATTCGCCCGATGTACAAGTGGACGCCAATCATGAGCACCGTGATGGAAATCGGCTACGACAACGTCGAATCCCAGCGCACCGGCGACAAGAACAATCAGTACAAAATTACCCTCGCACAACAATGGCAGGCTGGCGACAGCATCTGGTCACGCCCGGCTATTCGTGTCTTCGCAACCTACGCCAAGTGGGATGAGAAATGGGGTTATGACTACAACGGCGATAGCAAGGTTAACCCGAACTACGGCAAAGCCGTTCCTGCTGATTTCAACGGCGGCAGCTTCGGTCGTGGCGACAGCGACGAGTGGACCTTCGGTGCCCAGATGGAAATCTGGTGGTAATAGCAAAACCTGGGCCGGATAAGGCGTTTACGCCGCATTCGGCAACCAACGCCTGATGCGACGCTTGCGCGTCTTATCAGGCCTACAACGGCTGTCAAATGTAGGCCGGATAAGGCGTTTACGCCGCATCCGGCATAAAAACAGGTTGTCATTATCTGAAAGGGGCGAAAGCCCCTCTGATTATCGGGTTTAGCGCGCTATTGCCTGGCTACCGCTGAGCTCCAGATTTTGAGGTGAAAACAATGAAAATGAATAAAAGTCTCATCGCCCTCTGTTTATCAGCAGGGTTACTGGCAAGCGCGCCTGGAATCAGCCTTGCCGATGTTAACTACGTACCGCAAAACACCAGCGACGCGCCAGCCATTCCATCTGCTGCGCTGCAACAACTCACCTGGACACCGGTCGATCAATCTAAAACCCAGACCACCCAACTGGCGACCGGCGGCCAACAACTGAACGTTCCCGGCATCAGTGGTCCGGTTGCTGCGTACAGCGTCCCGGCAAACATTGGCGAACTGACCCTGACGCTGACCAGCGAAGTGAACAAACAAACCAGCGTTTTTGCGCCGAACGTGCTGATTCTTGATCAGAACATGACCCCATCAGCCTTCTTCCCCAGCAGTTATTTCACCTACCAGGAACCAGGCGTGATGAGTGCAGATCGGCTGGAAGGCGTTATGCGCCTGACACCGGCGTTGGGGCAGCAAAAACTTTATGTTCTGGTCTTTACCACGGAAAAAGATCTCCAGCAGACGACCCAACTGCTCGACCCGGCTAAAGCCTATGCCAAGGGCGTCGGTAACTCGATCCCGGATATCCCCGATCCGGTTGCTCGTCATACCACCGATGGCTTACTGAAACTGAAAGTGAAAACGAACTCCAGCTCCAGCGTGTTGGTAGGACCTTTATTTGGTTCTTCCGCTCCAGCTCCGGTTACGGTAGGTAACACGGCGGCACCAGCTGTGGCTGCACCCGCTCCGGCACCGGTGAAGAAAAGCGAGCCGATGCTCAACGACACGGAAAGTTATTTTAATACCGCGATCAAAAACGCTGTCGCGAAAGGTGATGTTGATAAGGCGTTAAAACTGCTTGATGAAGCTGAACGCCTGGGATCGACATCTGCCCGTTCCACCTTTATCAGCAGTGTAAAAGGCAAGGGGTAATTACGCCCCACAGTGCTGATTTTGCAACAACTGGTGCGTCTCCTGGCGCACCTTTTTTTATGCTTCCTTCCTGGGATATGAGCGATTTTTTATAGTAACTCACTTCTTCTTCACTAAGAATATCCATTATCTCAATGCCTTATCAGAGATTCTTTTCCTTTCGCCGGTAGTGTCTGGACATTCAGGCTACTTTTCCAGGTTATTTTATTTCTGTTATGCAGAGGTTTTATGATAAGTCATATCCTAAATTCTGGCGGCAATAACTCTTTGATGAAACATGATGTGGTGCAAGGAAATAATATAGTAGATCTTGATTTACTACGTAATTTCAATGGGGTGCCAGGTTTAAACAGAGATAACTTTATTTATATCAGCAATATTTTTTCAAATATAAAACAACGGAACGAAAAAATCATGCAATAAATATGTTTCGTGAAGTCTCAATCAGTAATGATACTATAAGTGTAAAATTCTACAGAAATGAAAAAAATTGAATGCGCTTGCAATTTTCTGATGGATAAAGATGCGCAGGGGTATATCGACCTGTCTGATTTGGATTTAACAAGTTGTCATTTTAAAGGTGACGTTATATCGAAGGTGTCTTTTTTATCATCAAATCTACAACATGTAACATTCGAATGTAAAGAAATTGGGGATTCCAATTTTACTACTGCAATAGTTGATAATGTCATATTTAGATGTCGACGTTTACACAATGTGATTTTTATCAAAGCGAGTGGTGAATGTGTCGATTTCAGCAAAAATATTCTTGATACAGTTGACTTCTCGCAGAGTCAACTTACTCAGAGTAATTTTCGCGAATGTCAGATTAGAAATTCAAACTTCGATAATTGTTATCTTTACGCTTCGCACTTCACCAGAGCAGAGTTTCTGTCTGCCAAAGAAATATCATTTATTAAATCGAATATGACAGCTGTTATGTTTGATCATGTGCGAATATCGACAGGGAATTTTAAAGATTGCATTACAGAACAATTGGAATTAACTATTGATTATTCAGATATATTTTGGAATGAAGATCACGATGGTTATATC
>NZ_CAOLGM010000071.1:0-22744 GCF_948475835.1 uncultured Escherichia sp.
ATACCAACGACACTCTCTAGTGTTTAAATATAATAATGGCATGATTATTATAATTGAATAGGATTATAATAAATGTTCTGTACAACATTTCCTACATAAGTAGGAATTACGGACATTGAGGCCCTTCAGGGTAACTCCATGGGGGCTTTAATATATTTGGAATAGTATATTTAAGATGCCACTGTTTGGTTGAATATTAGGCATATGCTCTTTTTTGAAATTTATCGGTGGCAGCCGTTAGTATTCGCTGTCCCCATTGCAAGCTCCTGGTGGTAACCACTGAATCCTCCATACTTGAACTGACTTTTTATCCTCCGACTTTCATCCTGTTCTGACTCCACCTTTTGTTTTCTGCTCTACACTATCTACAGACCAATCATAAAGGCACATACGATCATGGCAGAATTTCCCGCCAGCTTACTGATTCTTAATGGCAAAAGTACTGACAATCTACCCTTGCGCGAAGCAATTATGCTGTTGCGTGAGGAAGGAATGACGATCCATGTGCGGGTCACCTGGGAGAAAGGCGATGCCGCACGATATGTAGAGGAGGCCCGGAAGTTGGGCGTCGCAACGGTGATTGCCGGTGGTGGCGATGGCACCATTAATGAAGTTTCTACGGCGTTGATTCAGTGTGAGGGGGATGACATACCCGCGCTGGGAATTTTGCCATTAGGAACCGCCAATGATTTTGCCACCAGTGTAGGGATTCCTGAGGCACTGGATAAGGCGCTGAAACTGGCAATTGCCGGTAACGCCATTGCGATAGATATGGCGCAGGTCAACAAACAAACCTGTTTTATTAATATGGCGACAGGCGGATTTGGGACGCGTATTACCACAGAAACGCCGGAAAAATTAAAAGCCGCGCTGGGTGGCGTCTCTTACATCATTCATGGCTTAATGCGCATGGATACTCTGCAACCGGACCGTTGTGAAATCCGCGGTGAAAACTTTCACTGGCAAGGTGACGCCCTGGTCATTGGTATTGGTAACGGGCGTCAGGCCGGTGGCGGTCAGCAATTGTGTCCGAACGCGTTAATTAACGATGGCTTGCTGCAACTGCGCATTTTTACCGGCGATGAAATTCTTCCGGCTCTCGTATCAACCTTAAAATCTGACGAAGATAACCCGAATATTATCGAAGGCGCTTCGTCGTGGTTTGATATACAAGCCCCACACGAAATCACTTTTAATCTTGATGGCGAACCGTTGAGCGGACAAAACTTTCATATTGAAATACTTCCGGCGGCGTTGCGTTGTCGATTACCACCAGATTGTCCATTATTGCGTTAATCAAACTATTCTCTCTTGAACCAGGGAGAATCCGAAATGCCGGATGCAGTGTAAATACCTTATCCGGCATACAGAACAATACTACACCGTAATTAATTTTACCCGTGTCTTCTGCAATGCCAGTTTATCCACCTCTGATACAGCATCATCGGTAATAATAATGTCAATTTTTTCGATTGGCAGTACCTGATTAAAACCGCGACGGTTAAATTTCGATGAATCGAGAACGGCAATCACTTTATTAGCGGCGGTGACCATCGCACCGCTAATCGAATAACCTTCATTAAAGGTCGTAATACCATTAACCGCATCAATACCATCAGCACCGACAAACATTAAATCGGCATTAATATCCTGCAGGGAACGTTCAGCAATAGATCCATGCATAGATCGCGTTTTATGGCGGACCGTGCCACCGCAGACGACCAGAGTAATGTCTTTATTTTCGGAAAGGGCAAACGCAGCCGGGAGACTGTTGGTAATCACCGTGATATTTTTAGCGGTCATTAATCCTTCGGCGATAAGCATTGTGGTACTTCCGCTGTCGAGAATAACGGTCATCCCTTCATGGATCATTTTGACTGCCGCCTGCGCTATTCTGTTTTTGGGCGCGCTGGCGAGCTGAAATCGCTCTTTAAACCCGACTTCCTGGGTCTCGGTTTCACTATTACCGGACATTATTTTCGCCGCACCGCCATGAAAGCGCGTAACCACGCCTTTTTGTTCGAGAAAGCGCAAATCGGCACGGATTGTCGCTTCCGAGGCAGCAAATACTCCCGCCAGATCCTGAACAAGCACGGTTCCCTGTTCATTCACTAATTGGATGATCTTATTCCTTCGCTCGAATGAATTCATCGTCATTTACCCATATTCAATTGTGGCTAGTGTAAACGAAGGGGGACCATTGGTGAATGATCTGTTTTGCACAATACCGGGCCAGCATCACGCTGGCCCGCGGTTTCATGGAATGAGCAACACTTTGCCCGGCATGGCATTACGAGCGATGTCACGCACCGCCTGGGTGAAGCTTTCAAAGCTTCCACGGTGAGCGATTAATGGCTCCAGGCTTAACTTACGTTCTGTCAGCAACCGGCTCGCCGTTTCCCACTCCTGCCCCGGCCAAGGGCTGGAATAGTTCATCCAACTGCCGATAACCGTCAGCTCTTTACGCAATATTTTGCCAAACGTTGCCGATGTTAAATGCAGATCCTGATGCAACGTGCCCACCAGCGCCAGTTGGGCATGAGGACCGGCAATCTCTACCGCCAGTTCGACAGTTTGCGGTACGCCAGCCGTCTCGAGGATAAGCTGATTAAAACGCAGTTCGCGTAAAACGCTCTGCATTTGCGGCGCGCTCATTTCGCTACTGTTAAATGTTTGCATCGCACCGAAAGATTTTGCCAGTGCCAGTTTTTCTGAGCTAATGTCGATAGCCGTCACACTCTTTGCTCCCAGCGCGACAGCGCACTGAATAGCCAGCAGGCCAATGGTTCCGGCACCAATAATAATAACGTTTTTATTCTCACAACCTTGCGCTAAATGAAAAGCATGCAGACCAACGGTAATCGGCTCAATAAAAGCCCCATCCTCAATAGGCATATCCGTGGGTAGAGCAAAGACATTTTTTCGCTTAACGACAATATATTCAGCAAATCCACCATCACGCCGCGAGCCAATAAAATCATATTTTGCGCACTGGGAATAAAACCCTTTCAGACACTCTGGACAAGTAAAACAGGGTAATAACGGCACACAGGCAACCGCATCGCCAGGGTGTAAATCATCAACACCGGATCCCACCGCATCAATATAGCCGCTAAATTCATGGCCTAACGTTATTGGATAATAATGTGCACCATTTTTAAATATCCTGGGTAAATCGGAACCACATAAGCCCGAGCTGGCAATTTTTACCCGCACCTCATCCTGATGTTTAATTTCAGGAATGACGCTTTCTGCAACGCGCACGATACCATCAGTATCATTCACCACTGATTTCATAAAAACTCCTGATTGTTAAGGGGGATAACCTCCCCCTCAGGTAAAAATTATTCTGCGAGAACGACTTTCTCTTGTTTAATAAAGCCACGCGCTCTACGCCAGGTCATGAAAATACCGGTCAGATAAATTGCACCGATAATAATGAAACCGGGAATATTTTGCGGGGAGAAAACCTGAATCAGTAACCAGGTAATGGGAGAACCGCCCTGATCCATTGAAGCCACCATACCCCCGGCTTTTAACGCCCCAGCATTAGCCGCCAGTTGGGTGTGCAAACCAATAGTTTGCGTCGCGATCCACAGGGTGATGCTCATAATGATGACACCCGAGATTAAGGTGCGGAACAGATTTCCACGATGCACGGCGACCGCCATCGCCACGAAGAAGCCGATGGTGGCAAGATCGCCAAACGGCAGCACCTGATTACCCGGCACACAAACAGCAATTAAAATGGTGAGTGGGATAAAAATCAGGCTTGCCGATACCACCGCCGTATGTCCCAGCAGCAACGCCGGATCAAGGCCAATCAGGAACTCCTGACCGCCGAACTTCGCCTGTAAACGACTACGAGCCTGCTTAGCGATGGGCGTTAAACCATCCATGATGGGTTTAATCACCCGTGGCATTAGCAGCATCACTGCCGCCGTTTTTACCGCCAGCTGCAATACACCTTTGACATCGTAACCCGCGAGGATGCCGATAATCAGCCCCATCACAAAACCCACGGTGACAGGCTCGCCAAATGGACCAAATTTGCGCTGAATATCGTCGGCGCTAAATTTAATTCGGTTAACGCCTGGGATTTTCTCGATGATAGCATCGACCAGCACCGCAATCGGCCCCATATACGCCGACGTACCGTGCGGAATAGCAATACCTTCCAGCTCAAAGAAATTTCGGGTATCGCGGGCAAACCAGTCGCCGAGCTTATAAACAAACGCCGCGTGAATTACCACACCTGCCATCCCTATCATCCATGAACCGGTTGCCAGATGCAGCAACGCGCCGGTGAAGGTCATATGCCAGATATTCCAGATATCAACATTTACCACCCGCGTCATACGGGTCAGTAACATCGCCACGTTAACCAATATCGCAATCGGAATCGCCACCAGCGCAATTTGCGACGCCCAGGTCATTGGTGAAGAGCCCGGCCAGCCGACATCGACCACATGCAGATTCAGGTCGAAATTTTCCGCCATCGCTTTCGCCGCCGGACCAATGGAATCCAGCATTAAGCCAATCACAAGGCCAATGCCAACAAAGCCAATCCCGATATGCAGACCCGCTTTAAAGCAATCGCCTGCCTTCATGCCTAATATTTTAGAAAAAATAATGATGACAATCGGAAGCATCACCGTAGGGCCGAGGTCGAGAATATAACGCATGACTTCTGAAAACATAGGTCACCCCTGTAAGATAGTCAGAATTTTATTTTGTAATGCTTCGATACCGACACCAGAAATAAAAGGCATGCCGTGAACTAACGGAATATCGCCAAAACTACGATCCACTTTGGCAGTGGTGCATATCAAATGCACACCATCCATATAGGTTTCTATTTCATTAACCCGACACTGGATTAATTCAACAGGAATATTATGATTCTGACACAACTCTTTAATTTCTTCCGCCGCCATCGTAGAGGTCGCAACCGCGCCTCCGCAAGCGACAATAATCTTGCGTTTCATAAATAGTCCTTTTTATTGTTACAGAGGGATTTATTCGTCTGAATCTAAAACATACTTTGTGAAGTATTCCTTTAACTGAGTTTCAGGAAGAGTAATTAGTGTCTCGACGATATCGGGCTGTTGTAACTTGCCAAATAAACAGCGTAAAAGTTTCAATTGCTGCTGCGGATTTTCCACAATCAACGCAATAACCAACGACACCTCCACGTCGTTATCATCATCCGCTTGCTGAAAATGAACTTTATTTGTTGGCCTTAACAGATAAATGGCTGACGACTTAGCATGAATCGCCTCACAATGCGGTATAGCAATGGCGTGCTGCTCAAGCATTATCCCGGTAGGGAATTCTGCTTCTCTGGCAATTAATGCCTGTGGCCAGGTATCATAAACCACACCTTTCGCGAGCATCTCATTACCGATATGGGTTAAAACTTCGCTACGATCGACAAAAGAAATTCCGCTACGAACAAACAGGTTAGTCATATACCGTCCTTATTCCGCACAGCCGTAGCGATAGGCGCGCAAAACATCATAAATTTTATCCATAATCAGCTGATGCGGTATTGCTGATAATTCCCCGGACTGAATGCGTTCAAATTGTTTGGGAAGATACTGACTAATCATGCCCAGTGGGATGTCCACGCCTTCAAGATTCACCATCATCGTTTCGACGCTATTTTTAATCCGACTATGCGGCCAGTAATAACGAATACGATCCGACAGGCTGTAACGAATATCCAGTAATGAATCGTTAAAACCCGTACGATAATATTTTTTCCAGTATTGCGGTTCGTCGAGCATCACTTCTTCAATTACCGCCAGGCAACCGCTGCGATTTTCGGGGGCGATAAGTTCCTGCTCAATTTGTGCCAGTGCAAATATCGCCTCGCGTAAAGCAAAGGTTAATGCGGGACCGACTTTCAATATTGCAAAGTGATCGCGGACTAATTCCCAATAAGCCGTCCGGGTCTGGTAATCGGTAGAATGTGCTTCATAAACCATTCGGGTGCTTTCTATCCATTGCGCCAGCGGCTGCGCTTCCTGCGGCTGATAATGGATAATATTGCTGTGATCAAATTCCACGCCCGGCTGCACCACGATGGCAATCACGCGTGTTAACGCCTCTGTCAGCCCACGGGCAATAAAGGCCTTTTGATGCGTACGTAAAGTATTGGCGGCATCTTCAACATGGGTGATGTGTACTGACTGAATGGCGCTGGCCTCACCGCCCGGAACCGGAACTTCGGTGCCAATGACATAGCTCAGTTGCTCACGCTGGCAATCTGTCGCCACACTTTCCGCAGCAAAGCAAAGCACAGCAGCTCGTTCCGCAACCGTTTCTGGTGCTAACGGTATGGGATCCCCCGCGCAGGACATTGACGCATCAAGATGAATTTTACTGAAACCGGCACGAACATATTCCTTTACCAGCTCGACGGATTTTTCCATCGCCGCATCCGCATTTTCTTGCCGCCAGCAGTTTGGCCCCAGATGATCGCCGCCGAGAATAATGCGTTCGCGTGCAAACCCAACTTTATCGGCAATCGTAAAAACAAATTCGCGAAAGTCTGCCGGTGTCATTCCGGTATAACCGCCAAATTGATTGACCTGGTTTGACGTTGCTTCAATCAGCACTTTGCGCGTGCTGTTGCGATCAAATGCCAGCGCCGCTTCGATAACCAACGGATGGGCAGAACAGACTGAACATATGCCGATATGTTCACCAGCTTTATGCCGGGCAATTAACGTTTTCATGTTTTTTCCTTATTAAATGGCAGGTGCGTTATGCCCTGCCCTCGCAGCCACAATCGGCAATCACTTTGCTCACCACATCGCGCATTGCGGATTTAGCCGACTGCAAATAATCCCGGGGATCGGTCGCTTCAGGGTGCTCGGTCAGGTAATTTTTTAACGCCTGCGAGAAGGCATTTTTCAGCTCCGTTGCAACGTTGATTTTGCATATCCCCAGTTTGATGGTTTGCTGAATATCCTTAGTCGATAACCCTGACGCGCCATGCAGCACCAGCGGTAAGTTCACCCACTGGCGAATGTTCTCCAGTCGAGAAAAATCAAGCGCCGGTGCGCTGGCATACATCCCATGAGCCGTGCCGATGGCGACCGCCAGGGAATCAATTCCGGTTGCCTCGGCAAATTCACGCGCCTGAGCGGGGTTGGTATAAAAAGCATCGGCTTCATTGACTTGCACATCATCTTCCTGGCCGCCAAGTTGCCCCAGCTCCGCTTCGACGCTGACATCAAAGCGATGGCAAAAATCCACCACCTCTTTGACCCGTGAAATATTTTGCGCAAAAGGCAAATGCGAGGCGTCAATCATGACTGAGCGCACGCCAGAACGAACCTTCTGAGCGATATCGTCAAATTTCGTGTGATGGTCGAGATGAATTGCCAGTGGATGGTGATATTGCTTCGCCATCGCGCTGACCAGCGCCAACAGATTTTCTGTACCAGCATGAGTAAATGTGCCAGGCGTTCCGGCGATGATGACCGGCGCATGCAGGTTGGCAGCGGTTTCCACCACCACTTGCATCGTTTCGAGATTGTGAATATTGAATGCCGGAACCGCATAACCGCCGCGCTGTGCGTTGTTCAGCATCTGCTTTGTCGATACCACGTACATTTTCATATCCTGTCGTTTGTTTTCGATTTCAAAATATAATGAAATGATTTGTTTTTAAATGTCGAGATAACGATCACAAAAACGACAATGTGAAAATTGTTCGAGGAGTAAAAGGCAAAAAAAAACGGCCTCCCGATAGGGAAGCCGTAGCAAAGTGCGCGTGTTTTTATGCCGGATGCGGTGTAAACATACGTGGCAGTGCTATGTAGGCATGATAAGACGCTTCCGCGTCGCATCAGGCATAGGTTGCCGGATGCAGTGTAAACGCCTTATCCGTCCTACGGGGTGGTGCTGTTCGTATGAGGCGTATCAGGCAATAGTAATTTTGCTATCGAGATAAACGTCCTGCACGGCATTAATCAGTTTCACGCCGTCAGCCATCGATTTCTTGAACGCCTTACGTCCAAGAATCAGCCCCATTCCGCCAGCGCGTTTGTTGATAACCGCAGTACGCACTGCATCACTGAGGTCAGTTTCACCGCCTGCAGCACCGCCGGAGTTTATCAACCCAGCCCGGCCCATATAGCAGTTAGCTAACTGATAACGCACCAGATCAATCGGGTTTTCGCTGGTTAACTTGCTGTACACGCGATCGTCGGTATAACCGTAATTAATCGCTTTATAGCCGCCGTTATTTTCCGCCATTTTTTGTTTGACGATATCTGCGCCGATGGTTGCCGCCAGATGGTTTGCCTGACCGGTCAGGTCGGCGGAAACATGGTAATCAACGCCATCTTTCTTAAAGGCGGAGTTACGCAAATAGGCCCACAGCACTGTCACCATACCCAGCTCGTGCGCACGTTCAAAAGCCGCAGAAATTTCTTCAATCTGGCGACGTGACTCTTCCGAGCCAAAATAGATAGTCGCACCAACCGCAACCGCGCCCATGTTGAACGCCTGCTCCACGCTGGCATACAGCGTTTGATCGTAGGTATTCGGGTAACTTAGCGTCTCGTTGTGATTAAGTTTGACGAGGAATGGAATGCGATGCGCATAACGCCGCGATACCGACGCCAGCACGCCGTAAGTTGACGCCACACAGTTACAGCCCGCTTCGATCGCCAGTTCAACAATGTTTTTCGGGTCAAAGTAGAGCGGGTTAGCAGCAAATGAAGCTCCGGCAGAGTGCTCAACGCCCTGGTCAACCGGCAGAATAGAAAGATATCCTGTGCCAGCCAGACGCCCGGTGTTGTACAACGTCTGCATATTACGTAACACCGCAGGCGGGCGATTATTGTCAATCATCACGCGGTCTACGTAGTCATGTCCGGGGAGATAAAGCTGGTCAGAAGGAATAGTCATACAACGGTGCTGTAAAAGGTTGTCGGCGTCTTTGCCAAGCAACTGCGCAATATCTGTCATTACTATGCTCCCGTAAATTCCGATTGGATATCGGCTATGGATTGTCCTGGCCCGCCTTTTGCGGGCAATCATAATCCTGGTCGTTACGGGCGAGTTTTTCCATCTTTTGGATGTTTTTTCAGCGTTTTCTGTTGGCTCGATTCATCAGAAAAAATGTTAGCGCGGTCAAGTTTTCACCGCAAAGGTATTTAAAAGGTATTATTAAGTGGTATTGTCATCGCGTACCTTACATTACCTGTCATGAAGGAATTAAAAGATGAAAACAACAGCAAAGCTGTCGTTCATGATGTTTGTTGAATGGTTTATCTGGGGCGCGTGGTTTGTGCCATTGTGGTTGTGGTTAAGTAAAAGCGGTTTTAGTGCCGGAGAAATTGGCTGGTCGTATGCCTGTACCGCCATTGCGGCGATCCTGTCGCCAATTCTGGTTGGCTCCATCACTGACCGCTTTTTCTCGGCGCAAAAAGTGCTGGCGGTATTGATGTTCGCAGGCGCGCTGCTGATGTATTTCGCTGCGCAACAGACCACTTTTGCCGGGTTCTTTCCGTTACTGCTGGCTTACTCTCTAACCTATATGCCGACCATTGCGCTGACTAACAGCATCGCTTTTGCCAACGTGCCGGATGTGGAGCGTGATTTCCCGCGCATTCGTGTGATGGGCACTATCGGCTGGATTGCCTCCGGTCTGGCATGTGGTTTCTTGCCGCAAATACTGGGGTATGCCGATATCTCACCGACTAACATCCCGCTGCTGATTACCGCCGGAAGTTCTGCTCTGCTCGGTGTGTTTGCGTTTTTCCTGCCCGACACGCCACCAAAAAGCACCGGCAAAATGGATATTAAAGTCATGCTCGGCCTGGATGCGCTGATCCTGCTGCGCGATAAAAACTTCCTCGTCTTTTTCTTCTGTTCATTCCTGTTTGCGATGCCACTGGCGTTCTATTACATCTTTGCCAACGGTTATCTGACCGAAGTCGGCATGAAAAATGCCACCGGCTGGATGACGCTCGGCCAGTTCTCTGAAATATTCTTTATGCTGGCATTACCGTTTTTCACTAAACGCTTTGGTATCAAAAAGGTATTATTGCTTGGTCTGGTCACCGCTGCGATCCGCTATGGCTTCTTTATTTACGGTAGTGCGGATGAATATTTCACCTACGCGTTACTGTTCCTCGGTATTTTGCTTCACGGCGTAAGTTACGATTTTTACTACGTTACCGCTTACATCTATGTCGATAAAAAAGCCCCCGTGCATATGCGTACCGCCGCGCAGGGGCTGATCACGCTCTGCTGCCAGGGCTTCGGCAGTTTGCTCGGCTATCGTCTTGGCGGTGTGATGATGGAAAAGATGTTCGCTTATCAGGAACCGGTAAACGGACTGACTTTCAACTGGTCCGGGATGTGGACTTTTGGCGCGGTGATGATTGCCATTATCGCCGTGCTGTTCATGATTTTTTTCCGCGAATCCGACAACGAAATTACGGCTATCAAGGTCGATGATCGCGATATTGCGTTGACACAAGGGGAAGTTAAATGAAAACAGAACGTATTCTCGGTGCTCTTTATGGGCAGGCGTTAGGGGATGCGATGGGGATGCCCTCCGAGCTTTGGCCACGCAGCCGCGTTAAAGCACACTTTGGCTGGATTGACCGTTTTCTTCCTGGACCAAAGGAGAATAACGCGGCCTGTTATTTTAACCGCGCCGAATTCACCGACGATACCTCGATGGCGCTGTGTCTGGCGGATGCGTTACTGGAACGTGAAGGCAAGATCGATCCGGATCTGATTGGGCGTAATATTCTCGACTGGGCGCTGCGTTTCGACGCCTTTAACAAAAACGTACTAGGTCCGACCTCGAAGATTGCGCTTAACGCCATTCGCGACGGTAAACCCGTTGCTGAACTGGAAAACAACGGCGTGACCAACGGCGCAGCGATGCGCGTCTCGCCATTAGGTTGTTTGCTTCCGGCGCGTGATGTTGATTCCTTTATTGATGATGTAGCGCTGGCGTCCAGCCCGACCCATAAATCCGATCTGGCGGTTGCAGGCGCGGTAGTCATCGCATGGGCGATTTCTCGTGCCATTGACGGAGAAAGCTGGTCAGCGATTGTTGATTCACTGCCTTCAATTGCGCGACATGCCCAGCAAAAACGCACCACCACGTTCAGCGCCTCACTGGCGGCGCGGCTGGAGATTGCGCTGAAAATTGTGCGCAATGCCGACGGCACCGAATCCGCCAGCGAACAGCTTTACCAGGTCGTTGGCGCAGGTACCAGCACTATTGAGTCCGTTCCGTGCGCCATTGCGCTGGTTGAACTGGCACAAACCGACCCGAATCGCTGCGCCGTCCTGTGCGCTAACCTTGGCGGCGACACAGACACCATCGGTGCTATGGCGACGGCAATTTGCGGCGCGTTGCATGGCGTTAACGCTATCGATCCTGCGTTAAAGGCGGAACTGGATGCGGTAAATCAGCTTGATTTCAACCGCTATGCCACAGCGTTGGCGAAATATCGTCAACAACGGGAGGTGGTATGAGCGGCGCTCGATTACACACGCTGCTGCCTGAATTAACCACGCGTCAGCCGGTGATGGTCGTCGGCGCGGCGGTCATTGACGTGATCGCCGACGCTTATGCCCTCCCCTGGCGTGGGTGCGATATCGAACTGAAACAGCAGAGCGTTAACGTTGGCGGCTGCGCACTGAATATTGCCGTGGCGTTAAAGCGCCTCGGCATCGAAGCGGGTAATGCCTTGCCGCTCGGTCAGGGCGTGTGGGCGGAGATTATTCGCAACCGGATGGCAAAAGAGGGCTTAATCAGCCTGATCGATAACGCCGAAGGTGATAACGGCTGGTGTCTGGCGCTGGTTGAGCCGGATGGCGAACGCACTTTTATGTCATTCAGCGGTGTGGAAAATCAGTGGAATCGCCAGTGGCTGGCGCGATTAACCGTTGCGCCTGGCAGCCTGCTCTATTTTTCCGGTTATCAACTGGCCTCGCCCTGCGGCGAATTGTTAGTGGAATGGCTGGAAGAGCTGCAAGACGTGACGCCGTTTATCGATTTTGGCCCACGTATTGGCGATATCCCGGATGCATTACTGGCGCGGATCATGGCCTGTCGACCTTTAGTGTCGCTCAATCGTCAAGAGGCTGAGATTGCCGCCGAACGTTTTGCTTTATCCGCAGAGATAACAACACTTGGCAAGCAATGGCAGGAGAAATTTGCCGCGCCGTTGATCGTTCGTCTCGATAAAGAGGGTGCATGGTATTTCAGCAACGACGCTTCTGGCTGCATTCCGGCATTTCCAACGCAAGTTGTAGACACCATTGGGGCGGGCGACAGTCATGCAGGTGGCGTACTTGCCGGGCTGGCCTCTGGTCTGCCACTGGCGGATGCCGTATTACTGGGCAATGCAGTGGCGTCGTGGGTTGTCGGGCATCGGGGCGGTGATTGTGCGCCAACGCGCGAGGAACTACTCCTCGCACACAAAAACGTATAGATCGCTGCGACAGTGGCTAATGCTGTACTCAATAGGCCGTTGCTGTTGGTCAAGCGCCACTTGCTTGATCACCAGCACCGGTATTTTGCTATCTAACTGAATATGTGACTGAAACTCGGCATCCGGCATCCGGGCGCTAACGCGGGAACGCGTACGTTGTGGGTAAATGTGCTGGCTGCGGAAATAGTCATAAAGTGAAATCCCGATGGCATCAACATCATGAATTAAATGCGCCGGAACCCACGATTCCTCAATCGATACCGCTTCTTCATCGACATAGCGAATACGCTTAAGCAAAAAGACATCACTTCCTGCTTCGACCGCCAGCTGCTGCGCGACTTCTTCGGGACATTTCACGACACGCTTGTTAACCCATAGCGTATCGGGCTTTTTCCCGCGCAATACCACCTGCTGAGAAAAACCTCGCGCTTCTTTCAACGAGTATTCGAAGATGTTGTTGATCTGCGTGCCGTAACCGCGCGAACGCGTCACCACACCCTCTTCTTCCAGCGCCTGCATCGCCTTGCGCACCGTAATGCGCGAAACGCCGGTTAACTGACTTAAATCACGCTCACCGGGCAAAATATTGCCATGCTCCAGCACCCCGCTGCGCACGGCATTTTTTACCGTTTCGGCAAACTTAATATAAAGCGGCGTGTTATCCGCCGCTAAAATACGCTCGTTCAGTTGGGCAATCAGCTGGGTATGCGCTTGTTCCATTTGTCTTTTTCCTGCCGGGGAGTCTGGTGGGAGTATATCACTGCTTCTTATTTAAGGCGTTTCTTTAATCCCATCAACGAATGCCTGCAACTCCTCCACCGTGCCATGAAATACATTAAAATCCACCGGACCATTGATGCCATCTACCTGTCCACGGTCGGAATGCTGCCAGAAGCGCCAGGCCATGCCGTCATTGTCCGGACGACGTTGATAATAGTGAGCCACCCACCACGGATATTCATTGAAATAGCCCGCCAGATTGGTGTGATAAAAAACGGCTCCTGAGTAAATAATCGGCTTTTTTCCCGTACTTTTTTCGACCATTTTTAGCCACTGACTTACTCGTTTGCGTAATTCTTTTGCCGATAATTTTCCCCGTTCTTCTACGTCCAGTACCGCAGGGAAATCGCCTTGTGAGAAATCCACCGTTTGCAGAAATAATCGTGCCTGAACCGGCGCTGCTACCGACGGGGAGAAATAATGATACGCCCCGCGCAGCAGACCATTTTCGCGGCTTAGTTGCCAGTTACGCGAAAAATACGGGTCCACCAGCTTTTCGCCTTCCGTCGCCTTAATAAACGCAAACTGTAAGCGGATACCGTTGTCGCGCATTTTTGCCACCCGCTGCCAGTCGATCCGCTCCTGCCAGCGAGAAACATCTATTCCGTGAAGGGTGTAACTGGCAGGAATGCGAATAGCGAAAGATTTAACCGGGCGATAACCGTAGAAATGGATGTAGTCTGTAATCTGAACTGCTGTCGAATAGAAAAAATTCACCGTCTGACGCGGATAAATTGCAACGATGGAAATTAGCCCAAGAGCGCATAATAGAGAGGTGAGTTTTTTTCGACTGGTAATTCTTAGCTGCATTGGTTTCATCCCTGAATGTCAGTGCCAAAGGCTGACAATAACCAAAGCAGCTATAGTACGGTGCTCACCACCAGGCGTGGAAGTGGTGAACCGGACCAATACCGTGACCAACTTCCAGCGTGTCGGCCTGGGCTAATGCTGATGAAAGCCAGCTTTTTGCCTCCTGTACGGTGTCAGCCCAGTTTGTATGGCGCGGGCGTAGTGCAGCCAACGCCGCAGAGAGCGTACAACCAGTGCCGTGGGTGTTTTTGGTCATAATGCGCGGTGCGGTAAACCGTTGTTCACCCTCGCGGGTAAACAGCCAGTCCGGGCTTTGCTCATCATCCAGATGACCACCTTTCATTAGCACTGCGCCACAGCCCATCGCCAACAGCGATCGCCCTTGTTCCAGCATTTCCTGTTCGGTGCGCGCGTGTGGCGCGTCGAGCAAGGCGGCAGCTTCGGGCAAGTTTGGCGTTATTAATGAAACCTGTGGCAATAATCGACTGCGCAGCGTAGCAACCGCCGAAGGTGAAAGCAGCGGGTCGCCGCTTTTTGCCAGCATAACGGTGTCGAGTACCACGTTTTGGATCTGATAACGTTGCAACCGTTCTGCCACCGCTTCAACAATATCGGTTTCCGCCAACATACCGATTTTAGTGGTGTCGATTCGCACATCGCTGAACACCGAATCGAGCTGGGCGGCGACAAAATCAGGCTCAATGCGATACACCGACTGTACGCCACGGGTATTTTGCGCCACCAGTGCAGTAATAACTGAGCAACCATAAGCGCCAAGTGCCGAGAAGGTTTTAAGATCGGCCTGAATCCCCGCACCACCACTGGGATCAGTACCGGCAATCGTCAGAGCGTTAATTCGTTTCATGCCTGCACCTCCTGCGTCAATTGCCAGAGCGCATCAAGGAAATGTGGAACAAAACTGCCTGGCCCCTCGCTTCTGGCGACTGCGCGCTCTCCGGCTTGTTTCATCCAGTGACAGGCAGATGCGACATTTTCCAGCGTATCGCCTGGTAACGCACAGCAGGCAGCGACAACCGCCGATAATGCACAGCCAGTTCCTACCACTTTGGTCATTAACGGATCGCCACCGTGAATGCCAACGGCGCGATGGCCATCGGTAACATAATCCACCTCGCCAGTGACCACGACGATTGCGCCAGTTTCCCGTGCCAGTGTTTGTGCAGCGGGTATCGCGTTAGCTGCGGCGTCAGTGGTATCCACTCCCCGTCCACCATTAGCAATGCCAGCTAATGCCATGATTTCCGAAGCATTACCACGTATCGCTGCCGGTTTAAAAGATAAAAGTTCATGACAAAAATGGCGGCGATAATCGAGCGCACCAACCGCTACTGGATCAAGCGTCCAGGGTGTTTGAGAGCTTTTTGCTTGCTCAACGGCAGCACGCATCGCCTGTGCGCGTGGCTGCGTCAGTGTGCCAACGTTAATCAACAAGGCACTGGCGATAGCCGCAAACTGACTGGCCTCTTCGGTTTCGATAACCATCGCTGGCGATGCACCGAGCGCCAGCAAGGTATTGGCGGTAAAGGTTTGCACCACATCGTTGGTCATGCAGTGCACAAGAGGGGAATGTTGGTGAAAAAGGTGTAACGCGTGCGCAGATTGCGCTGAACTCAGCAGGTCGACTTGCATAGTTTGCTCCTGCCATAACGTGAAGAAGCAATGACCTGGTGGTCCGTGACTTCCCTACGCTGGCATTATCCAGATCAGGTGATACGGGTATTTCTCAGCCTTCACGCAGAAGGGCACCCCGAGTCGTTTGGTTGCGATGATAAATCGCAGAGGAGGATGGTAATGTCCAGCGCACGCGTTGTAAACGAGGAAAAACGGCAGTTTTACAATCGCGTTAATAAATTATTTGATATATGAATCCAGCACCTTCAGAACGACATCCAGATCTTCTTCACGTTTTAGCTCATCCCCCTGGTGAACGATGTGTTCCGTCAGATGACCTTTAATCACTTCCCGCATCAGACCGTTTACCGCGCCACGGATAGCAGCAATCTGTTGTAAAACTGCAGCGCATTCGTGCGGCTCGTCGAGCATTTTCTTGAGCGCCACGACCTGACCCTGAATCTTACTGGCACGCGCTTTCAGTTTCTGTTTATCACGGATTGTATGAGACATGGCAACACCTTGTTAACAAGAACATGAAAAATCATAGCACTATTAATCTACTGGGGGGTAGTATCAGGTACTGGGGGGGAGTAGAATCAGATTGCCGAATTAATACTAAGAATTATTATCATGACCGAATTTACAACTCTTCTTCAGCAAGGAAACGCCTGGTTCTTCATCCCCAGCGCCATCTTACTTGGTGCGCTTCATGGCCTGGAACCAGGGCACTCAAAAACGATGATGGCGGCGTTTATCATCGCCATCAAAGGCACCATTAAACAGGCGGTGATGCTCGGACTGGCAGCAACTATTTCGCATACCGCAGTGGTCTGGTTGATTGCCTTTGGCGGGATGGTGGTCAGCAAGCGCTTTACTGCTCAATCAGCAGAACCGTGGCTCCAGCTGATTTCCGCAGTGATCATTATTGGCACCGCGTTCTGGATGTTCTGGCGTACCTGGCGCGGCGAACGCAACTGGCTGGAGAATATGCACGAGTATGATCATGAACATCATCACCACGATCACGAAGATCACCACGACCATGGACATCATCACCATCACGAACATGGCGAGTATCAGGATGCCCATGCACGAGCCCATGCCAATGACATTAAACGACGCTTTGATGGTAGAGAGGTCACCAACTGGCAAATTTTGTTATTTGGCTTAACCGGTGGCCTTATCCCCTGCCCGGCAGCAATTACCGTGCTGTTGATATGCATTCAGTTGAAAGCCCTGACACTGGGCGCAACACTGGTCGTCAGTTTCAGCATTGGCCTGGCGTTAACGCTTATCACCGTAGGCGTTGGCGCAGCAATCAGCGTTCAGCAGGTCGCAAAACGCTGGAGCGGATTTAACACTCTCGCTAAACGCGCCCCCTATTTTTCCAGTCTGTTGATTGGCTTAGTTGGTGTGTATATGGGCGTACATGGCTTCATGGGCATAATGCGATAACTCAATCCTTTAGGCTTGCATGTTATCTTCAGCCCAGGATGATTCTTAAATCAGCTATTTCCGCTGACTCTCTGCTCGCTAAGGATGCTTTTAGGGCATCCTTTCATTTACACTTTTTACGAAATCATGGGATCACTAACAAAATATCGCTTGTCAGTTATATTGTATGGCAGGAAAGATATGCGACTGATATTACAGATCCCCAAAGTGGAGAGTTTATGACCATTAAAAATAAGATGTTGCTGGGTGCGCTTTTGCTGGTTACCAGTGCCGCCTGGGCCGCACCAGCCACCGCGGGTTCGACCAATACCTCGGGAATTTCTAAGTATGAGTTAAGCAGTTTCATTGCTGACTTTAAGCATTTCAAACCAGGCGATACCGTCCCAGAGATGTACCGCACCGATGAGTACAACATTAAGCAGTGGCAGTTACGTAACCTGCCCGCGCCTGATGCCGGGACGCACTGGACCTATATGGGTGGCGCGTACGTGTTGATCAGCGACACCGACGGTAAAATCATTAAAGCCTACGACGGTGAGATTTTTTATCATCGCTAAAAAAAGCCCCCTCATCATGAGGGGGAAATGCAGACACCTTGTTATTTTTTATTATTAGCCACTTGCTCGTCTTGCTTGTTATTAGTCGTATTTCACGTTGATTAATGCGGTTGCCTCCAGTGCGCCAGATTTAATTTTATTTGTATCGTAGACGTAGTAACTGGCAGTTATCGGAATTGAAACCGTTGTATCTGTAAGTTTTGACTTCGCCGCAACTTCCTTTAAATTTGTATATCCTTTACTGCTGTTAGTGATATTTAAAAGTGTGACTGGCGAACCATTACTTTCAAGAATAAATCCTACGCCATTATCTTCCGCACCTTTCAGTATTGTGTTGCTGTTGGTTAACAAGTCAGAACTTGATAAATACACCTGCATTTTCCGTGATGTTTGATTTTGTTGACCTAATAAATTTTTACAACGCAGAATAATATCCTCTTTTTTACTATTTATTGTTGCTTTGTTACCTGTGGCTGGTAATTGTGAAACGGGAATACTGTCTAAAGTAATTAATAAATCATCCGGTTTGCAGGTTGTGGTTATCGGGTTGTATGACAATGTCAGATTAAAGGAATAGACACCTGCATTTTGTGCCAATGCATTTCTGTAGCTATTTACACATGCATCCCATGACTTGCCACCTAATAAACACAGTAGAAATTGTACTGCGGCACTCCCGCGTGTCGATGATGAAGCACTGGATAATGTCGCAACACCATTAATCATCACTGAACCGCCGCCCCCCGCAGAAACATTCACTTTTGCATTACTGGCCGCAGGTGTCACCGTAACTGAATAACCACTGGTGAAACTGGTCTGATTATTTGACAACGTGATGTTGTTTTTATTGGTCCATTCAAAATGTAAATTTAATTTTATGGTATCGTTATAAAGTCCAACAATAATATCCGACGGGCTCATAGGGGTGATAGTATTTGTACTTACGCATGACGAATCATTAAAATTATGCTCATATGTCGCCATTTGTGTTTGAGTAAGTGCAAAATCCCCCTGAACAACCAAGTTGTGCTGAACAGATAACTCACTATAACATGCCGCATAGCTCACAGGCATAACCATCATCATTAATATAAATAGCATTATGCGAATTTCCATAGAACCACCTGACTATTACTGGCAAATATAATTTCTACTTTCATCAATCTCTTTACCGAAGGTGATTGTGCATGAAAGTCCTTGTTGCTTATCAATTGCCACATTAACCGATGGCGGTACTTCATTGGTGCGAATAAATAACTGGCTTCCCTGACCGACAACGCCAATATTATGACCATGGATATCATTGACTTCATAACCAAACATTAATGGTTGACCATCCGCTCTTAACGCTTTAATAAACCAGGGCTTGCGCTGATCGGTATCAAAATTAACCAGTACAACCGCGCCGCGATAAGGGGCGGCAATTTTCCGGTTGCCACGTAATTCTGCTTCGCTATCGCTTTGCGACACATCCAGCATCAGGTGATTTTCCCGATAAGGTGTCATTCCGTCGTATACCACCACTCCATTACGGTTTGTTGTGCGATATTTTTGCCCATTGACATAAGCATCTTTAATTCCTGGCGCATTCATCACAGCAAACGTTTCGGAAAGACGGTTCGCCAGATTAACGCCCCCCGACTAGGCGACAATGCCCCCTGAAACACTGGCTCCAGCCTGTCGATAAGTACTCGACTGACTATAACTGCCATTCACTGTCGCAACCGGCGCGTTCCAGGTCAAATTCGCCCCAGCTGTCGTTTCATTTCCCTGATTCTGATAACTCAGGTTGACCCCATAGTTAAACTGATCCCGGCTTCCAACGGTTCCTGATAATCCCGTATTATTTGAGGCAAACCCCTGATCATCAAACGTCGTTGAGTTAGACATATATATTTGCCGACGAGGCGTCGTAACGTCATCACCCCAATCAAAGGGAATCGATATAAAAATATTAAAACGTTTCTCTTCATGATGATTCTCGTCATACGCCTGGCTTGCCGCGAGGATATAGCTTATCCGCCGCCAGTTATTGGAATAACTCAACTGATAATCCTTACTGCTGCCGCTACGCCCCCAGTAATCTCGCCATAACGTACTTAAGGACACAGACCCCCAGCCTTCTGGCAATGACTGGCTCATATTGGCAGAGAAGCTATTTTTACGGCCAAAATCGTTCTGGTAATAATCGGCAATGTCATAGACATCGTTTTCATCACGGCGATAATTATCTTTATTGTTTGCCCAAACGTGATCATTAAATGTCCGGTAATCACGCGATGAATAACGCCAGGCCGCCAGACCAAAACGCGTCGACGTTTGGCTCACAAATTTGTTGTAGGCAATTTGATAACTTTGCCCGTCAAACACATCGCCGTTGTCTTGTTTACTATGCGACTTCGTGGCATCGACGGAAATGGCACCAATGCGTGTATTCCAGCCAGTCCCCAAAGTAAACGCGTAATAATTATTCGCGACCATCGAGCCACCATACAGCGTCAATAAATTATTAAAACCATACTGATAACCCGCCTGGACAAAATCACTTTGTTTGCTCGCCCCTTCAATATGGCTACGACCCGCCGCAAAATCATATTTCGATACGCCGGGTTGCAGCATATTTGGCACTGCTGCATAAGGCACCAGATAGGTGGTTACCGAGCCGTCCGCCTCTTTCACGCTGACATCAAGATCTGCTCCACCACCGGCCAACTGCAAATCTGTAATCGCGAACGGGCCAGGAGGAACCTCTTTCTGATAAACCACAAAACCGTTCTGTTCAATAGTTACCAGCGCATTACTCTGAGCAATCCCCTGCACCCGTGGCGTAACATTTTGTTTCGAGTTAGGCAACATCTGCATATCACGAAACAACCGCACACCGCTGAAGCGAACAGAATCAAAAATATCGCTTGATGTGTACATATCACCCACGCGAAGCGTGCCGAGAAGTTGGGCAAATCCACGTTCCAGATACAGGGTATTGCTTTTCCACACCCCTGGATTGTTATTTGTTTTACTGAAACTGGCATCAGAATGCAGTTGCCACCCCAGTAAATTTAACCCGCTGTTAAAACGTACATATGTACTCTTACTATTACCCGACGCTTTATAGTCACTGTAATACTGACTCACATAATAAGAGGTATAAAACGCATTAATACCCCGCTCCCAGTTTTCCGGTGGAACATAGCCACTTTCCAGTTCTTCCACCCAGGCCTGCGGGACACTGAAATCGAGACGAAAAACCCCGATATCCCAGGTATAGCTCCCACCCTGAACAAGTTGCTCAAATGTTAAACATTGCTTACCGCTGGCGAAGTTATCGCTATTAATGCCTAACCGCTTGATAACTTCTATTGATAAACATGTTTCTTGCGGGTTGTCTTTAACAATAATCTCATATTTCCCGCGCCATTGCTTATTGACATAAATATCGATGTCATACTGCCCCGGTAAGGGTTGATTATCATCAAGACGAATATTTGCAACCTGCTGGTCTTTCATTCCACTTATCATAAAATGGGTATCAAAGGTTTCTTCAGCTGCATAAGCTTCAATGCCGAGCAATAACGCTACGATTGCTGATGCAAGTGGGGTCATTCTCAACATAGGCAGCTCCTGCAATTAAATTTTGTCACTAATATAGTTGCCGTGGTCATCGATAATGGTCAGATACCAGTTATTTGCATTATTACTTTTGACATTAACACTCTGACTTTCTAAGGGGGCAATCATTATAGTTTCATAATTGACTTTGACATTATTAGCTTTGACATCCGAAATCGTCACCCAATTAGCTGAGTCATTTTTTATCACCAATCCATTGCCACTGCGACTTACCAGTAACTTTTTAAAGGTCGCTTTATTTACCGGAGCAATACCCGCCGGGCGGTAAAACAATTTGATTCTGTTTTGCATCGCAAACTTCAGTGCATTCTTACCTTCTTGTTCTGGACTATTTGGTGGAATATCCAGAACATTCAGATAAAAAATGCTTTCTTTATTAGTGGGCAGTTTATTCGGCATAATTTTGATTTTTACTTGCTGCCCGGAATTTGCCCCTATTTTTGCCACTGGTGGCGTTAACATGAAAGGAACCTGAATTTTTTCTGGTGGTAACGACGTATCGCCATCATCAATCCACGCCTGCAGCAGCGAAGAACGGTTTCCCTGGTTCATCAACTGCACCATAACTTCTTTATTTTCTGCCGGGTAAATAATGCGCGTCCCGTAGATAACAATTCCGGCATGTGCAGGAAGGACCATAGAAAAAATGAGTAAAGATAATAATCCTTTCATCTTAATGCCTCTTAAATTAAAAAGCCGCCATGGGGATAGCGGCCATGTTTATTACCTGGAGAAACTTGCAATTTTATTTATTAATCCTGCGCCACACGCATAACCAGAGAAGATAACACATCACCTGATTGCACTGAGTTATCTGTCAGTTTCAGGTATTTTGCTTTAAACGGAACAGCATATTGACCTTCCGCTGTTTTATAACTCTCAATGTTAAAAGGTGCAGAAACATCCAGGACATCGCTGTTATCACCTAAATAGAGATAGTAACCCACGGTATCGTTGCTACTGGCTATCGCCTTATCGTTACCGGTTATTTTATCGTTGGTAATCAACGAGAGTTTTACACCAGCAACTTCTTTCGGGCAGCTAATTTTTAACATGCTGCTGGTTACACCGACTGCATCATCATAGGTAGAATATTTAGCTTTACCTTCAAAGACAGTGGTTGGTACAGTCGGCATATTAATACTTACTGAATCACCACCCGCTTCGAATTTACACGGAGATTCTGCAATATTCCCCTTAATAGTTAATGTTCCGGTATCAACGTCTGCAGCAAATACTCCAGCGCTCATAAAAAAAGAAGAAAAGACAGCGGCAGCAATAATTGAACGTTTCATAATATGTTCCTTAATAAAATTTATTTTTGGTTGTTAAGAGTCTGTATCTCTTGGAAACAAATTTCTCACATCAAAAAAGTTGCCGCAATGTAAACAC
>NZ_CAOLGM010000072.1:0-22553 GCF_948475835.1 uncultured Escherichia sp.
CCATTATCAAGCTTGCGCCGAAGAGCATCATTTTCAGCTTTCGCATCAGCCAACTCCTTCGTGTATTTAGCATCGAGTACATCAGCAGCACGCTGGCGTTGCTGCATGTCAGTAATGGTGGCGGTCGCCTGCTTCAGCTCACTGACTTTTTTATCACGCTGTTCTTTGTAGGCGATGGCGTTATCACGGTAATGATTAACCACCCATAACAGACAGACGATGATGCAGATAACCAGAGCATAAATAATCGCGGCGACTCTGCTCACTGATCTATCCCCCAACAGGCTAATGCGCTTTCCTGGTCACGACGAATAACCTGTCCATAGCAGTTATTTGAACGTATGCGGCAATCGCGCCCACCATCTTTTATCCACCAGCGAATCGCCTCGCATGCCCCCTTACGATCACCGGCATTAAGCCGCTTATAAAACGTCGACGGGAGACACTTACCGGGGCCAATGTTATAGGGACAAAATGACGCTATACCCGCTTTCTGTGGTTCGGTCAGTGGCACTTTAATATTGCGCTCCACCCATGCCAGCGCCTTATCACGCTCAATGGCGTTAACCTGGGCGCATTTTTCCTTCGACAGTTTCATTCCCGGAATAACAGGTTTACCGTCCACCATCGTTGCTCCCCGACAGATGGTCCATATGCCGGAGCCATCGCGGTATGCAGTGGTGTGATTCCCCTCTTTTTCATCCAGAAACTGATCGAGAATGTCGGGGGCAGGAGCACTGGCGGCAATCAGCGCCAGAACGGCAGCTGACAGGCTGTATCTGATTTTTACGTTCATGGATATTTATCAGGATTTATCGGCTTCAAATCCCCCGGATATGTTAAATCTTACCTCGCCAGTGATGGGCACTGGCGGGAGGAGGATGTCAATCTGATAAACACAGAGGTGACTATGGATTACACAAATCTACCAAAACAAACTTTTGCTGATTTAATCGCACTCAGGCAAGCAGTCGTAGCTCTAATCAACTTGTTGCCGGAAAAGGAAAAGGAATTAGTTAAAGCGCTTCTTAACAGAACTGCCGCCGATTTTTCATCATATCCACTGACAGATGGCCTTGCGGACCTTCCTGAATTAATTGCAGCGTCCGCCATTAAGCTTACTGAAGAGATTTACCCTCCTCAAAGATCTTCACAAAATTCCTGCGAGTAACTTCAATGCAATAATCGTAAAACGCCGCAAACTGCTCATCGCGGCGTTTTTTTTCATCTTCAGAAGGAATCAGCACCGACAATTTTTTATTCAGCTCAGCGACGCTGCCCTCCAGTTTTTCAATGAGCGATTCAATATCATCTTTTTCTGACCGCAATGCCGTCGGTGGCGTCTTCAGAGAACCAGTAATTCTTCCCGGTAGTTTTCCTCTGTAGGTTATCCACACATTCTGCGCCTCTAAAATTATGGGGCGCTTTTCCGGCGACTGCTCATCCCCTCCACATAACCCGGCAGCTACATCCATGAAAAACTGCTTCGCCTGCTTTTTCGCCTCAGCTTCGTAACACTCCAGCGGGGCACCTTCAACACGATCAAGATCAATCACCACATATTGCGACAACAGCGACGCTTGCCCGTCACCTTCCGGCTTCACAGTAACAGTAACCTTATCCCCGTAATTATTTATCCCTTTAACAACCAGTTCGTATTGTTTTTTCATCACCTACTCTCCCCGCGCCGCCTTGCGTCGGTCTTCTTTAATTTTGAAATACAGGTTCGTCAGGTATGTCAGCAGACCAAACAGCAGACTCCCCAGCACGCCTATTGCCGCCCACTGAGACGGGGATACCCTGTCCAGCAACTGCAGAAACCAGTATCCCGTCCCCACCGCAGACGTGGTGTATGACACACCTGTTGTGATTTTTTCCATCTGGTACATATCTCCGCCTCCCGTTCACCGGAAGTGCACGATAACAAAAGACCACCGCGATATGCTGGTGGCCTGTGCGTCATGTATCACAACATGGTTGCTGGTTCCGGCTGCAGAACATCATTTGCTTGTTCCTCACCACCGGGTTGTGCCTCAGGTTGTTCGCTGCTGTTTTCCACCGGAGAATCTGCCGTATTCTCACCATCCCCTGCCTGTGGCGCAGATGCCCCCTCAGCAGGTCCGGTAAGCTCATCCAGAATCGCTTCCACATCAGCATCAATCTGAGCCTCAAACGTTTTACGGATAGATGCTTTCAGCGTCCCGCGGACTTCTTCAGTGCGCAGCGCAGATCTCACTGCATCAGCAGTGACCAGTTTTTTCATTTCTGTCATGGTTTTTCTCGCTGTGAGATGTGATTACGGGAGGGACGTGGACTTTGGCTCTGCTGACTGACCGGCACTGATTTTTTCAGCCGCCACGGCAACAGGGCACCAGAAGTATCCCGGCATTCTGCGGGATATAAGGCAGCAGTTTTTTGGCAATATGCAGCCCCTGACTCACACAACCATACTGCCCCTTGTTCAGGTCAGCTTTCGGGTGGTTTATCCCGCTCATGTCCTGCACATCATGCAGGCAGTGGTCTGCCGGAATGATGTCATTGTATTTACACGTCGTACCGCCTGGCGTGACCGTGCTGCGGCGTGCCAGTTGCTTAATCCGTGGGTCCGGGCGGTCAAATGAATCCGGTAACGGAAGCCCTTCACCATAGGTCATGCCATTTGACTGCCCCGCCAGTACCACCACGTAGTAATAATCAGGCGATCCGGAGACAGCCACAGATGAATCATCACCTGCATCAGGACGTATCACCGGCGTACTCACCTCCCCCTCAGCAGCAACTGGCTGATGATATATGTCTTCAGTACCACTCACAGATGAAACAGATATTGTTCCATAAGGCTGCCATCCTTCACGGATTTTTTCGTTCAGTTTCCGCTTTAATTCATCAGTTGTTCTGGCCGAAACCACATCATAATATTTAAATGTCATGAACCCTCCCGGACGGGATAATGCGTTAAATCAAATGAGAGAGTCGGTGCCTGCAAGGCGGGAAAAAGCGCCGTTGCACAGATTAATTACTGTCGGGTATTATTCAGCGGCTGATTAGAATACTTCACATTTTGTTATTTTGTGCAGCCCGTTACCATTCGTAGCGGGCTTTTTTTGCCCATAAAAAAGCCCCTCCGGAGAGGGGCTGATGGACGCATTTATTTTCATCATCGGTATGGCGCCGGGTGCCTCCCGGTGCTCCACCACTGATTAATATGGAGCGCGTTTTCATTCAGCTGCATTCTTGGATGACTACTTAAATCAGTACGCCCCGCCGCACAGGGGGATTCGCCATACATTCAGAAGATACTGAACTTATCCCGTTCAGACAATATACATTTACACAAAATGTGATTTAATTATCAGTTACAGGAAAACATAACCAGAGTATTCCGAAAAAGAGAATAATCAATAAAATATTGAAAATACATGGTGCCGGGTGCCTCCCGGTGAATTCTGCAATGACCAGACAGAATCCGCTGCTTGCTACTCTCGCTAATGCAACCCAACCTGACGGTCATTATGCCCCGCCGCTGAGGGGGATTCACCATGCTGGGACTTTTTAACAAATTGCACTAAAATAACACAACGATTAATCGACAAAATCGTGATTGACTTAACATTTTATTTCTACCCGAAATTATCACTGATGTACTGCATTATCTTCTGAAAACTCTCAGCTTTCTGTTCAGCGCCCGTCGCACAACTCCCTGACGCCATAACAGCTTTTATGGCTGAGCCTGAACCAATGAAGAAATCCGCTACCAGGTCCACTGAATGACTACCAGCACAAATTACGGATGTTTTTTCACAAGAATACTTACCCGGGTAAAATTGATCTGGCTTATTCGTCCACATATCAGTGTACGGTAATAACACTATCACACAAAAATACTGGCGCAGACCTTTATATTCACTAAGTCAGTCACTTCTGTGATACATACATGGCCTCGAGCCAGTGGTGTGTTTTTCCCTTTTCTGGTTAACGTAACATACCAATAGCTCTTGTCTAAAAAGCCAGCAAGCTGAAAGACCGGTATTCGAAACCACCAGCGCGTTTAACGTCCTGTGCCGCTTTTTGGGCGCAAAAAACCCGCCAGGCGGCGGGTTTAAGCTGTGTGGCGAAGTTACCCCTCTTCACCAAGTATTCGGTAATAAAATAACTTGTGGTGTTCTCGTTTTTATGCCGATAAAATAAACGGTCCACTTTCAAATGGAGCGATTCATGATTTTTCTCAGAACTGAAAACGGCATCTAGAAACTTGAAAACTGGGAGGAAATTATATCCAGACCAAACTTTGTCACCACTATAGACAAAGGAGTTCAACAACTTGAGGAGATAATTGGTTACTACAAATTTAAAGAAGAAATCCACTGTGGTTTAACTGGTTGCAACCAACCACATCAAATGGGTTATATTGTAAAAACATCTAGTGGCATTGAAACCAACATCGGAAATAAATGTGGTAAAAACGAATTTGGTGTGGAATTTGGTGAAAACGTTCTTAGTTTCAATAAATTTATGCAACTCGAAACCAATCGGGAAATTATTAGTACCGCAAAAAGTAAATGTGAAGCGTGGCAAAAAAATATTGAAACGATACGAAATATCAAACCCACAATAGATTATCTATCTTCTACCATCGAAAATAGTAAAAATTCCAATTACTCCGGAAGACTTGGTGCTACAGAAATTCGTTTTTTGACCAAGAGCCAGATAGGCCTTGTAACCCTTTCTGAAGTGGAAACTGATAAGAATACCAAAACAATTCTGTTCGCAATGAATGAACACATGCGCGAGTCTGGAGAAGCAATAAGTGAATTCTACATAGGAAAAGTATCATTTAGTCATGTTCTTTTACCAGAAAACAATCTTCGTGATTTTTTTGTTGCGCTCAAAGAAGATCTAAAAAAAATTCAGTGTATTGATCTACAAACAGCCCCAAGCCCAGAAATTTCTAATGTTGCCAAAATTGCCAGTTCAATCGAAGAACGAATCAAGCGATTAAAAAAACTGAAACATGAAGCCAGTAAATTCCTAACTAAAAAAAATCTGCGTCCCATCGCAAACAAAATAAAATACTCATCGACAGCGGATGAACTTGAATTCCATAATTTCGAACGCTTTTTAAACGGACTGAAATGATAAAAGCCCCGAAAGGGGCTTCTATCAAAATCATTTACGCATTATTCCGCATGCTCAAAAGAATACATGACAGATTAGGACAAAATCAAGTGCAATGTCGCAAAAAGCCTAAGTTTAGTTCACATCATCACCAAAACTTGTCACATTCTGAAAAGCAATATCGGCCTTACGCTCTTCCTGGTGACAAATGTCAACCAGAGAATCAAGAAACGGCTTCCAATTACGTGTCCATGTCCTGACATGTAGCTCGGGTATCCGCTTCAGTACAACTTTATATACTGTGGTAGACGGTACCGTGGAAAATCCATTTCCGCTGCAACGTTCGCAGATTTTAAACACTGGCACACCACGCTCGCTTGTGGCTTTGCGGTCCAGTACCTCTCCCTTTCCACCACAACGACACCTGGCACTTATCACTCCCTTCCCTTTACATACATCGCAAACGACTGGTACAACTTCCGTTACCTCTGTCCATTTCTCCCAGTCTGACGGTCGAACAGCACGGGAGCGACTGGCCCAATATGGTGCTTTACCCCATGGGTATGAAACCTTACGAATGACCTGCTTACGGGGTGTTAGTCCGGTACCACTGCAACTATGGCATGTTACGCTGGTGGCCGCCGATCGGGAATACTCAGCAAAAGCAAACTGAGCCAGTACCAGCATACACCAGCCAAATTCACCACCAGCTGCTTTACGCACATTCTTCGGTGCAATTTTCATCGCGTGACGCGCCAGCGCCTGGACTGCCATCTGCTCATCAGTCTTGCTGATACCGGCCTTCCCGAAGAAGGCCGCCAGGCCAAACCGCTCACGATTGCTGGTGGTACCAATAGCCGCCATAACATCGGTGCCTGTAAGACGTTCCGGAGAGGTTCCTTTCACATCGTCGCCGATATACATTCCCTGAGGACTGAAGTATTTTAGCGATACCTCAAGCTTCATTATTCACACTCCCCAACCAGATTAAGAATAACCGCCTCGCCATTGTCTTTCATATATTCGCCCTTTCCGCTTGCCAAAAACCAACGACACACCTCCACGGCTTCAGCCCGTGTCACCGGTTTGATGGTCATCAGCAATTTTTCAAGGTAGCGCTCGCGGTCATATACCGATTCGTGATGCTCAGAGTAACCATACTCATCGCCCTGTTCTTTAGTCGCAGTGTGGCGAACACTGTAGAGCCAGTCCCAGTAAACAAACTCACGAACTACATCTGACAATGTATGAGGCTCTGGCAGTACATCACGATAACCATCAACATATGCACGACGCTGATCATCAATTTCATTCATACGGATACCGTCAATGCTGCCCGCTTTCTTCTCGGCTGCAGTCCAGCCCCAGAGATGATCGTCGATAAATTTCTGGGAAGACTTGATCACTCGCTCGGCTTCCACATCTTCGAGTGCTGCTTCATAGCTACCAAACATAGCCCTGACTGATGCTGCTTTTTTGATATTCTCCCTGGCGTTTCTGATTGCCTGTGCCGGGTTATCCATGCCGATGGTACCGAAAGCAATCTGGAAAGGATCGCCACCATTCGCCAGCAGATAACGCGAATAGCGTTCCTGGGCCTCTTTTGGGGAAATTTTAATTTTCACCAGCGCGGCCTCAGCAGCATCCAGATGTGCGGGTTCGTTCAGACGGATAACCTCCAGCACCCAAAGATAAGCATCAGTCTGCTTATGCCCGGTGATTCTCCTCTGCTCGGGCAGGGGCTTGATGTTTGCGAGGGCGGAGCTGTACGCTTCCGTCGGGATGGTGAATAGTACTTTATGTTCGTTGTTATCAGTACGCATTACGCAGCCGCCTTTTTCTTATGGAAAACCAGCTCTCGAACCTGATCACCGTTCATGAGCATATTGTTGAAATCATCGTGATCCGGCCAGTACACGCTCACGCGCTGCAGGTCATTCTTCGCCATCAGATTGGCATGAGCACATTCGCAAGCCGCAGCCAGCCCGGTGGCGCTGTTCTCGTCACGGTCGGCAAAAATAATCAGGTGCAGAACACCAGCTGGTACGCGGAACTTTTTCATAAAGCCGCTGTTAATGGTTGCCCAGGTGTTCACGTTATAAATCTGGTGCGCTGACAGCGCTGTTTCGATGCCTTCGGCGATACCCAGAGTGCTGGCGACAGGAAACATGCGGATAGCTACAGAACGAGCGTGATCCAGATAGTTATCTTCCTGCAGGGATTTGAGGCGCTTTGCACTGCTACCGATATCTGCTTTTTTATCACCATCAAGCAGAGTCTGGTGCAGATAGCACAACTCCCCTTTATCGTCCGTAGCAAGTGAATAAAGAGACTGGAACACACTCCCGTTGTGTCTCTGCCTGGCATTGAACCGGATCGCCTCAGCAGGAAGACTGAATATTCCACGAGAATTAAGATACGCTGCGCCGGATGTACCACGCAGTGCCTCCAGTTTTGAAAACTTGCTCAATACCCGTTTGCGTAAGCTGGTGGCGCTGCTGGTTACCGGGATTTTAACCCGTTGGTAATCATTACCGATCAGGCGGTCTATTTCGGTACAAATCTCGTTAAATGGCTTCGCCTGTGTCAGGGTGACAAGTTTCATACCATCGCCACTACCACATACACAGATCCACGTTCCTGCACCGTCGCGGTCATCAATTCTGAACTTACCACGTGCACCGCATACCGGGCATTCACCCTTGAAGTGATTTTTTCCGGTTATCGGCGGCAAGCCGAAGTGCTCTAATATTTCAGGCCAACGGCCTTTCGCTGCATCTGCTGTTTTCATCTTACTGACTCAGACTGTTTATATTTTTCTGGAGTTGTTGCTTTGCCTGCATAATGCGCCAAGCCTCACTTCCTTCCGGTGGAACATACCGGCCACCAACAACCAGTGGCAGAGAAAGCACTTCGGATGAGTTTTTCGTCATCCTCCGTGTCCGTTCACGACCTTTAGCAAACCGGATCAGTTTGTGTCTGATGTAGTTACTTACCTCTGGGCTTATTTCCATCGGGAAACTGCTCAACCCATCAGGCCATTCACCGAATTTCTCCCTGAAAGTGTGAGCACACCATCCATCACTGACTGGACGCCCCAGCGAAGCACGCTGGCGCTGATAAAATTTGATCTGACTCCACCAGGACTGTTTCTCTGCCTTCGTCGACTGATGCTGATTTTTACCCAGCTTATTAAGTTTGCGGCTGGTGTCAGTATCAACGTCTTCACCTCGCAGCGGCTTGTGTCCACATTTCGGGCAAACATAGACGCCAGCTGGCTTCATGTAGTGGCATTGAGAGCATTCATGTGGCAGTTTTTCGGCCCGTTCCTCAGCTGCGCGGCGCGCGCTTTCCTCCATGCCGTCAGACTTACCGGGAAGATCGTCGTACTCGATTGAATCCGGATAACCCAGACGGTGCACGGTGCCGCTGTGATCGAAGATAAGGCAGGACTCTTTACCCGGTGCGGTGCGCAGTCCACGCCCGAGAGCCTGTAACCAGCGAATTTCGCTTTTTGTTGGCCTGGCGTAGATGATGCAACGAACGTCACTATCGAAGCCGGCCACCAGAACGCCCACACTAACAATGATTTTCGTTGCACCGGTTTCAAAGCGGTGAATGATGGTCTGGCGCTCATCTACCGGAGTGTCTGCGGTCATTACCTCAGCGTTAACACCTGCGAGGTTAAACTGGATTGTCAGGTAATTGGCGTGGGCTACGTTGACGCAGAAAGCGATGGTAGGTAGATCCCGACCATTCTCCAGCCAGTTCTGTACGATGTCGCCCACCAGCGTAGATCCGCACATGATTTCAGCCAGCTGTGTTTCGTTGTAATCGCGGCCGTACTCAAGCGAAGATGTGGTTTTAACACCTTTCAGATCCGGCTTAGTTGGCGCGTAAAATTCGTATTTACTCAGATCGCCACGCTGGATTAACTCGCCGATGGTGGTCGGCTTAATCAGTCGGTCATAGTATTTGCCCAGGAACGGAGAAAACGGAGTACCCGACAGGCCAATCACCTTTACGCCTTTGCCGCGCAGACATTCGATATCCTTCAGGATGCGTTTTTTACGCAGGTGCGCTTCGTCGATAATCAGCAGATCGATATTTTCAGGAAAAACACGACGAATAAGCGTGTCAGCGCTGGCAATCTGAATTTTCCGGTCCGGATCGTAGTTCGGGTGATCCGCCCAGATATAACCGATTTCATCTCCAGGTAAACCATACTGCACAAACCGATTAGCCGTCTGACCAATCAGGATGGTGTACGGAACACAGAACAGAACGCGCATACCACGGCTGACAAAACCAGCAACTATGAAGGCTGCCAGACCCGTTTTACCGCTACCGGTTGGCGAGTACACCATGAAGGTGTCGTTTGCCTTCCAGTCACGGCGCAACATGTTTAGCGCACGCTCCTGTGCAAAATTCGGCGTGATTGTCAGCTGCATTGTGCTGCCCCCGCAGTGATGAGATAATAATTTTGTGATGTGGTTTTCATGGATTCCTCCTCACATGGCTGGCGGCCTCCCCAAAGGCTGCCAGCCCCCTTCCGAATCAACTCACTTAAATTTCGTCGCACGAATAACGTCAATTCCGTTCTCGCTATATCGAAGAGGGTGCTTACCATCCCTGAGCAGGACAAAACCTGACATCCCCTCAGGTAGCTGAGCCAGCTTCACCAACGAACGGTTGCGGGGAGACTTCTTATCGACCTCAATGGCACACTGCTGGCCGTCTGATGATGTAACCAGGCAATCAATAAACCCTTTACGACCACCGCTAATGCTGATGCTGAAATTGCGTTGCAGGTGGTATCCCTGAGACTTGATTTTTTTCTGCATCACATAATCGAAAACAACTTTGTCATCGGAGCGAATGAATCGCTCTTCCATGAGAGTGATTAAATTTTGCTTCAGGTCTTCACTCATACTTTTTTATCCATCTTGTACTAGCTTTCTGGTACAACCGTTTTTTCAGGGGTATCCCCCTTTAGATCGAGATCTACCTAACCTATGTACCCGTCTGTTGGAAAAGCCTGTTCCAGTGCTTCGCACTAACACACGGGCACTCCTCCCCCTCCCCTCCTCTCATTGAATTTTGTGCGCACTCTTTAACTAGTACAAAAATGCAATGAGATTTGGGATTCAGCCACCGGACACCTTTAAGCCCGGTACCAATCAGGAGCGCGATTGCGTTCCTGCCAGGGGCGGCTGAGTTGTATACCCCTGTAAAGCTCTGCCCTGATTTCTCACAAACAGGCGAAGCCTTGTGTTTGCTTCATGCCTTGCCCGGTTCTCCTTGCGGTACGAAACGGGTTCGGCCTCGAACGTCTCCTGATACACAGCTGCATAACGCTGGATAGCTTTTTGTCGTGTAGTTGGTGTCAGGCTAAGTAACTGCTGCTGAATCCAAGAGGAATCTGCTTGGCTGAAATCAGAAGGCATTCCCTCAAAACCACCGTTCATTTAGCTATCGCTACATCTGAAAACTAACTGCTCTTTGGCTATAATTGGCTTTTCGGGAAACGACTTAGAAGCCGTTTCAATCGCCAGAGCTAAGCGTGGGGAAGCATTTCGATAGCCGTACGCGATGAGATTTAAGTAACCGGAAGATGTACCCGATTTTTCAGCAAGATCTACCCATTCTTCTTTTGTTGAGGACTTACGCCATGCAAGTAGCTGGTTGTTCATCATGGTCTCCTATGCAATGAAACAACTTTAGCGATTTGCTAAATACAATGCAATAATCATTTAGCGTTTTGTGTATTTACCACATTGCTAAATGATGAGAGTATCTTTACATGGACATAAAAAGCATTCGTAAATCAAACCTTGAGCGGCTCATAATCGAATATCTCAAGCGAGATGGGCACACAACTAAAGCCTCATTCGCTGAACTGTGTAGGATAAGCCCTGCTCAATTGAGCCAGCTATTGGGTCGAAATAGCCACAGAAATGTGGGTGACAAACTGGCAAGAAGGATCGAAGCGGCTATGGAGCGACCTTATGGGTGGCTCGATGGTCTACATGGAGAAAAGGACGTTAATGAAAATGAATTAGAGTATGTAGGGGCTGTCAGACCGGGGGCAGTTCCAGTGGTAGGAGAGGCTATTCTAGGGATAGACGGAATGATAGATATGCTAGAAATCCATGCAGGCTGGTTACAGATCTATAGCGCGGATAAAGACGCCTATGGATTGAAGGTAAAAGGCGATAGCATGTGGCCTAGAATCCAGTCCGGAGAATACGTGGTCATAGAGCCAAACACTCCTATCCACCCTGGAGATGAAGTCTTCGTCCGCACAAAGGACGGACATAACATGATAAAGATAATGAGTAAAACTCGAGATGGTGATTTTCAATTTTCCAGCGTGAATAGCGAGCATAGGCCTATCACAGTAAGCCCGGATGAAATCGAGAAAATGCACTTTGTTTCGGCTATTGTTAAACATACCCGTTATGTTGACAATGATGAGATGCCAATCATGTAGCCTGCCAATTATCCTCACGCAAGCCGACCTCTTGGTCGGTTTTTTTTATGGGCATCAGCATATCAAATACTCATATTTATCAAAAGCATAAAGAAAAAAGCAAATAATTTAGCATTTTAGTATTGCTCATGATTTACCATTTTGCTAAATTCATTTCATCGGCAACCAACGGAGCCAATGAGATGAACACAAACTCCCAACATAAACCAATTGGCCAGATATTTGATATTCACGCCAAGCTTAGATCAGCAAATTCGCATTGGTCTTATTGCCATGCTGTGCAGCCTCACGATAAAGGATTTGATTACCAATTTAATACGATATTTGCCGGTGAGATGGAGTTCGCCGTTTACGAACGCATCGAAAATTATTTTGTATTAGTTGATTTCTTCAAGTCATATGACGAGGCATGTGATGATGCTAAAAAAATCATTGATGAACATCCTGACATAAAAAAAATGCTCTCTACCATTTAACTAAGTAATTAACTCAACTAATCGTCATTAACACCTTTTCGGGTGGGGAAAAACTCACCCTGAGGAAATGAAAATGCAAAATTCACTTTTTTTAACGAGCCAATTAAAACACCACAAATGCTTTTCGGCTCTGACAATATTAATGATTTTGGAAACAGAGTTAAGAGTTGCAGGACGGAAGGTGATTCAATGCAGCCGACTATCGAACCCTGCGAGGTTGTTGTTGCTTTCGTTGATTGTGGTGGCCGCGTTCTTACACCCAGCATCTATATCTATGTTTTTTACGGGCGATATTTTTGGTCGTAACCACCTGTTTATCAAGAGAATAAAACCCTTGCCGGACGGGTCACTAAAGAATATTTCTGACAATCTCCATTACCAAACTTTCGCACTTAATACTGGTGAGCAAAAAGACATCCGTATTCACGGAAGAGTTGTCGCATCTTTAGCTGTGAGGCGCTTCGTATGACTTTCATCAAAGATAAATCGGCATATAGATCAGCATGCCTTTATGCGGCCTGCGGTTACGAGGTAATCGCTCGACTTTACCTAAAAAAAACATATGGACGGTAATTATGAGTATTTTAAAAAGGCAGGATATTCAGGGCGTGAATATCAAAGCAGAACAGTTATCTGGTTTATCGCAAACATTATATGAATATCACGACAAGCTCGACAGATTTCAACTTAAAACTATATGTGCTTTGGTTTATGACCTAGCCGCTGAGATTCACGGATGGACCGAAAAGGAGGAGGAAATAGCTATGAGTTTGGAGGAAGAACAGCGCAATGGATAAATTAATAGAAATATATCGACGCCGAATACTTAAAGCCGGGTTATTACGCCACCAGCATAAAACCGGAAGCACCTGCATCATTATTAATATGCCTAAGGGGGGAATAAACACCGTCGAATTAACAGAAATACTGCTTGATGGTCTGTTGAGACGATTCGAAAAGCTGGCTCTCAGTGAATACGGGAATATTGACGGCGTAAAAGCCATCAGAGGAATTTACAGCAACGCCGTAGATGTGAATGGCAGCGGTGAGTTCCTGACAGAAAGCGGAAAGGTATTAATCGACGATCTCATTGCTGAGCTGGTCGAGTTTGCCAAGAAACAAAAATCAGTCACAGCGGAGACAAGCCATGAGTGATCAGACACCAATTATCACGCACGAACCAGTAAATATCGTGCTGACAATCGAGAACGGGAAAGTAATCCACGTGCGCCCGGTTCAGAGCGGCGAGGTTACAGCATCGCTGGAGACTTTTTTATGGATGGCTGAACGCGCCGGTTACACGATCACCCCACCTGCAGGAGAGAAGGACAATGGCCCTGACAGCGATACGAATTCCTGAGTGGGTGCACCTGCAGGCGGTCCGTGTTCTCCGCCAGTTCAGAGCCAGACGAATTCATCCCTGTCGTATGCACGGCTCCGGAAACCTGAGTCTGAGGGTTAATCGCCGCTGGCGGCTGCTGTCCCGAGACGGCGGCCAGAACTGGGAAGTAATGAGCCATGAACGATACAGCAAAGTTAAGGACCGGAAATGAACAATAAACCTTCAAACCAAAAGGAGAGTATTGATGATTAATTCAACCATTACCCCTGAACCTACATTAACAGGCATCCGTTTTGGTAATCGAATTATTGGTTATTCAACTGCGGTTCGCCAGATCGACAACGGTAACTATGACAAACGAATTCCGGACGGGCTCGATCTGATAGCTTGCATTATGGAAGGGATTGAAAGCGGCTGGTTTATGCCGTGTATTGAAAAACAAATCATCCTATGGCGCTGGCTTGTTGTCGCCGTGTTCATTGCTGAGGAGCAGGAGAAGAACGGGACTGTCGATGTTCAGAATGACAAGGGCGGCGTAGATACAGCCGTTGTATACACCGGAAAACCCGGTTCAATCAGCATTTATCCGTGGTCTGAGCGTTTCGCTCTCGCTAACCATATCGAGGCGGGCGCAATTGAAAAATACGGGCCTGACGTTGGCCAGCAACTGGCGCTGCGTATGTATCAGGACATGGTTGTAACTGACGAAAAATGCGGATTCAGGCTGTCAGCGATGGGCCGGGAAGGATTCAACATACTGCATGACAGCTTCATTGAACAGATTCAGAAAGAAGGTATGCCAGACATGCCGGTTATGCACTAAGGAGGACGGAAATGAACACAGTAACGATCAATAACAAACAGCTTCCGGCAGTCGAATATCGCGGTCAGCGTGTTGTGACGCTGGCGATGATTGATGAAGTCCACCAGCGACCGGAAGGAACCGCAAGCGCTGCTTACCTTCGTAACAAAGAGCGTTTTGTTGAAGGAATTGACACGTATCTTATTGAATATTCAGAAAACAACGTATTACGTCCTTTCAATGTTGATGTGCCTTTTCGCGGCCTGAGAGTATTTACGGAAACTGGGTACTTGATGCTTACTAAGCCATTCAACGATGATTTGGCCTGGAAGGTTCAGCGCGACTTAGTTAACGCCTACTTCCGTACTCGCGCACCGCTAACGGAAATCGAGATGATCGCCGCGATGGCCGCCGACGCCGTTCGTCAACAGAAGCGCCTGAATCATGTGGAAGAGCAGATCGAAACAGTCACAGAAGCGGTGGAAACCATCAAACGCGGAAATATGCGCGCCGGATATGTCGGTTATCGCCAGGTGGTCGCCAAAAGCGGAATGACTGATGCCAAGTGTCGCAATCTGGTCAATGCCTACAGCCCAACCGATACGCACGAATTTATGACACCTGATGGTCTTCTTTCGCGCCGGGCTATCGTGGAGCTGGAGCCGTTCATGAAAGCATTTCATCAGATGATGTCAGAGGCAGAGCCACGCGGCACACGCTGGTATCACCCGAAGATGGGACTTTTCCAGGTGATCGGATGGGAGGATAAAGCATGATCATCCAGTCAAAACTTATTCGCGCCGCTCTGGTGTGCGCTGCTAAAAACGACGTTCGTTATTACCTGAACGGTCTTCACATCACGCCAAAACATATTGAGGCAACCAATGGTTTCGTAGCACTGCGCATGACTCACGGCATCCGGACGAAGAAAAACATCATTGTCCAGTTCGAAGGTGGCGTCCCGGCCAAAGCCGAAACGACAGAGCTAATTTTCAGTAAAGAGCCGATCGCTGTTCATCGCGACCAGTTTCAGCGACGACTGTCCATTACCGGCATTAAATTGGTGGACGGTTGTTTTCCGGATTTGGAACGCATCATTCCGAAAAAGTTTGACCTCTGTACTCACCCGGTGATCCAGGCTGGTTACCTGAGTTATCCAGAGAAGATGTTTGGTCGTGAGCGTAAATTTATTCCCGTCCAGTTACGTCCCTCCGGTGACGGGCAAGCGGTCAGAATTCAGTTTGATTCCATCATCAACTCAATGTATGGCAATCCTGAATTTGTTGTGATGCCTTGTCGTGATCATGACGATTTCAACGTAGCTCAGGAGCATCCGGAATGAAAATCGAATACCAGGACTACGGAGCCGTAGCGAACATCGTGATCACCAGCACTGTGTTCGAATTTCGTAAACATAACCGGGTGGTGGATGCTACGTTGCTTTGTTCGCCGGACGTCATTGCAACTCACAGTGGCGTGTTTTTCATGAAGTCGGTTTTATCCGGTAAAACCCGCGATATGTTGCGGGCATATAAAACAGTTCAACAGGAGGCAGGACGATGAGTAACAAAATTAAAAACCCGGTTGTGCTTATTCATAAGCGTGAAAACAGCGACACCTACGCAGTCGCAATCACCAGCGGTAGCCAGGACTATCACGATGCCGTTCTGATGGCGACCATGGAGCCAGACATGACGGGGGATAGCATCGATACCTGGAGTAAAACCGGCTATTACATGGCTGAAGAAATCGAGCGACTGAAACAAGCACTGTCCGCTGCGGAAAATAATCTGATTGATTCCGAATGCCTCGTCGCTGAATTAAGCAAAGCAAAGGATCACGCATATGGGCTGGTCGACACATACGACTGGCAACGTCAGCGTCTCCACACAGCCGCTGAGAAAGTCATCAAATGGTGCAGACAAGAAGCTGAACACCGTACCGGCGATCCAGAGAAAGCAGAAAACTATGCGTGCGTTAAAGAACTACGCGTCGCATTAACTTTTTGCAAAAGTTCTGGAGACATCAGGAAGAAAGGTCTGACCATCACCCTGCCCGATATCACATCAAAGGCATTCTGGAGCGGCACTGGAAAAAGCGCAAAATTCCATCCGGAAACCTATAAACGCTGGGTGAAAGAAGCTATCAAACGGGATTGTGTTATTGCCGGGATCGGCGTGGAGGTGAAATGATGAATTGGCCTGAAGCATTCACCGCAGTAGGAGTTGCAATAGCGGTGGCATTTATTCTGTATTCACTTTTCCGCTGGGGATAAAGGAATGTTCGCTCTGATTCAAAGTGGTCAGATATACACCGATAGTGCTGGCTACCCGATAAAAATTATTCGCTGCATAAACAACTCTGTGTTGTACAGAAGAATGGATGGGCGAACACAGTCGGTAAAAATAAACGATTTTAATGAACTGTTTGAACGGATCGATCACCAGGAATACCGACAAATTCTGGCAGAAACAGAGCAGGAAGCTCATTTGAAAAAATTACGAGCCATGAAAAGGAAGTAAAGAATGAATAAAGCGTTTGAGCTATGGGTACACCAGCGTTACGGAAATCGCTATGACCTGACACGAGATGTTGACGGTTTCTACTGTCGTGAAATTGTGAGGCGAATGTTTGAAGTGTGGTGCCACTGTCGTGGGCTGAATATTGTGTGAGGTGAACTGTGGGGCTGGATTGCGTACCTATATCAACCTACTGCCGCAACGCGGGAGAAACGCTTGATGCCGTTAACAAACGGATACAAAGAGGAATATGGAAAGAAGGGGTACATGTATTAAAAGTCGACGGAGTTAAAGAACGTTGGGTCGACTTAATGGAGATTACAAAATGGGCAAGAAAGAACAAGGATCATTATCTCTCCCTAGAGGAGTAACTATTCGCCAGCATAAAACTGGCAGCACCCTGGTTATCACTTTTACATATAAAGGGGTTCTGTGTCGGGAGCCCCTCTCCAGAATGGAAGCAAACGCGCGCGGTGTGAAGTACGCCGAGCGCCTGCTCGGGGAGATACAAAACCAGATCGTCAGTGGCACCTTTGAATATGCGAAATATTTCCCCAACTCCAAAAAGCTGGAGCTGTTCGGGGTGGTGAAGAAAACCAAAAACATAAAGTCCTACCTGGACGAGTACCTGAAAATCTGCCAGAACCGCAACCTGTCCCCGTCGACTATAAATGGTTATGAAAAATGCCTGTCGGCACTGTCAGCTCTGCATAAACTCCACGTGTCAGAACTGACGCCAGCGGTCCTTAAAAACTGGATAGCCAGCCGGAAAACAAAGCTGAAAACGACCAGGAATAACCTTTCGTTTCTGCGCAGCGCCATTGATGAAGCTGTTACGGATGGCCTGCTGACCATTAACCCGGTAACCCTCGTCAGCGCCAGCCGGTACCACGTGATCGACAGCAGCCCGAGCGCCGACGATTACGAGGTTGACCCGTTCACGCCAGCGGAGACCCTTGCCATTTACCAGAGCTGCAGGTACACGGAATGGGAAAACCTGTTCCGCTTTGCTTTCAATACAGGTCTGCGGAGCTCAGAACTGTGCGCGCTGCGCTGGGCTGATCTCGACACCATCGCGAACACAGCCCACGTTCAGGCGGCCAGTGTCGTAGGGATACTTAAAGGCACCAAGACAAAAGCCGGTACCCGTAAGGTGGAGCTGAACAGTGAGGCGCTGGCGGCCCTGCAGGCGCAGAAGCAATACACCTTTATGAAAAGTGAGTTCATATTCAGCGATCCGAAAACGGGAGAACCCTGGACGAACGCCGACGCTATCCGTAAAAAAGCATGGGTGCCGACCCTGAAAAAAGCTGGTGTGCGCTACCGTAACCCGTACCAGACGCGCCACACATTCGCCACCAGACACATTAGCCAAGGTGTAAACCTTTTCTGGCTTGCCGGGCAGATGGGGCATAAGGGGCCGGAAATGCTGTTCCGCAATTACGGTAAATACCTGGCTGAATACGACGGGAAAACCGCAATGGAAGCTGGAATGAAGAAGTGATTTGAAGAAAAAACCCGGTAAATGCCGGGTCTGTTTGATGGTTATTCTGTCGCGCCACCTATCGAAACATAATCATGAAATTGATCGTCAATGAGTCGGTCCTTACAGATAACATGTACAATGTGACGACAACAGTTTTCATCATCATACGCACGACCCCAGCGAACAATCTCATCTACAGACAGATCATTCGCACTCCATGGCAAAGTACCTGAAACACCACGCGCACCTGGACCAAGTATGTCCATAAATTTCTTCGTGCGTGAATTGTAGATCCGTACCTCGGCAATTCGAATGATGCTACTGGCCCAAAGAGCACCACCGGCAATACTTTGAATGTTATCGCAGATGAGAAACTCATGCTTTCGCGCAAGCATTTTATAGATCTCACGCGCCAAACCTGCTGATTGGAAATCCTGTGCGATAACAGCGCTTTTCACTTGCTTTCCGGTCATCATCTGACCGTTCTCTTCGATAAAATTAAAGTCGTTGAACTGTATACGACCTATTCTTATCGTTTTGTTATCGTCTACCATATCAAGACCCAAGAGGGTATTGACCAGATCCTGCATTGGAACCTTCGAATCAAGAAGGTCACTGCCATAGTCTAAAAAAAAGTCGTCGGTGGAACATCCCAGTTGATACACATCCAAGTAGTACTGAAACTCACCAGAACTGACAATGTACTCATCAGCCCTCAGTAAGCCAGCCTCGGCAGTGAAAAAATAGAATGACTCAATAAGACGTTTTTCGCCAAATGGCGTGATGTTCAAGTCCTTGTTATATGAAGGTATTAACGCAGGAGCCATTCAGCAACCTTTTAATGGTAGTTAATTTCCCTGTAGTTCTTCTGCATGTATAGAGCAATTGCCGCTTCAATTTTCTTCAGCAGATTACTGCTTACATACTGAGGATACTGATCTGCTGGCTTCACAACATAGCGCAATTTTTCTTTGTTCATGGCGATCTCAGCGAACGGGATCACGTCACCGTCACGAACTTCATTGTTCAATGTCACAATAAACAGCTGACGTGCCGGGGAGACACGATCACTCAGTCTTCTCACGAAGAACTCGTTTGCTGTGTTTGAGTCAACAAAAGAACTGACGAGTTGAGTCCGACGCTCAATCGTCTGTATCGATCTTCTCGCTACTGTTCTCATGCTAGTCTCCTCAACACTTCACTGGCTGTGCAGTGAAGGTACAAAAAGCCACTGATGATAACAGCGTCATCAGTGGCCCTTGATGGTGATAACCGCGGTTATCTAAATAGTATGATATTACCTTACGGGTAATTCTTCAACGATTGCTCTGAATTGAATAGTCTTGAAGTGCTATGAACAGCACAAAACCGTGCTAATCACCGCCCCAGTGGCGCCTAAATATTTCAAAATGTTGGACAGAATCAGGACGTTAGAGGTACTACGATATGCACGTAAAATGCACGTGAGGTATTTTAAATTAGAAAAATCATTAACATTCAATTGGTTAAGCATTTTTCGGATACGGGTTCAACTCCCGCCAGCTCCACCAAATAATGATCCGGATACGTCCGGTGAAGTACAGAAAGCCCGCATGGCACAAGCCCTGCGGGCTTTTTTGTGTTTGTCGTTGTCCGAGAACATCCGGCTAAATCCGATGATTATTGGTATACGTTTCGGTATACGGTAGGATGTATACCTAAAAGCGTATACCAATTCATGAAGGAGCGGCCACAGTGGCACGGACAACACGCCCCCTGACCAACACCGAAGTTCTGCGCGCGAAAGCGTTAGAGAAGGATCTAACGCTGCATGATGGCGATGGGCTTTTCCTGATAGTGAAAACTAGCGGCAAGAAACTCTGGCGCTTTCGCTATCAACGCCCAGCAACAAAACAGCGGACTATGATGGGACTTGGTGCTTTTCCTGCCCTTTCTCTTGCTGATGCCCGAGGGTTAAGAGCAGATTACCTTGCCCTATTAGCCAACGGAATCGACCCGCAAATTCAAGCTGAAGTTGCAGAGGAACAGCAGCAAATCGCTCTGGACAGTATTTTTTCGACGGTCGCCGCTAACTGGTTCCAGCTCAAAAGCAAAAGCGTTACCCATGATTACGCTAAAGATATATGGCGTTCACTGGAAAAAGACGTATTCCCCACCATCGGGGAGATCCCTGTCCAGCAAATCAAAGCCCGAACACTGGTTGAAGCCCTTGAACCGATCAAAGCTCGTGGGGCGCTGGAGACGGTGCGCCGGTTGGTGCAGCGTGTTAACGAGATAATGATTTATGCCGTAAATACTGGTCTTATTGATGCCAATCCAGCATCAGGCATTGGAATGGCCTTTGAGAAGCCAAAAAAACAAAATATGCCTACGTTGCGCCCAGAAGAATTGCCTATGCTGATGCGTTCTCTCGTCATGTCAAATTTGTCTGTTCCGACTCGCTGCCTCATTGAGTGGCAACTCCTGACTCTAGTTCGTCCTTCTGAGGCTTCCGGTGCTAGGTGGGCTGAGCTCGATCTCGATGCAAAGCTCTGGACTATCCCAGCTGAACGAATGAAGGCTAAGCGGGAACACATAGTCCCTCTATCTCCTCAGGCATTAGAGATTCTTGATGTGATGAAGCTAATCAGTGCCCATCGTGAACATGTTTTCCCGAGTCGGAATGACCCAAAGCAACCAATGAATAGCCAGACGGCAAATGCTGCTTTAAAAAGGATTGGATTTGGTGGTAGATTGGTTGCTCATGGATTGCGTTCAATTGCCAGCACCGCATTAAATGAAGCGGGTTTTAATGCAGATGTAATTGAGGCTGCTCTTGCACATAGTGATAAAAATGAAGTGCGCAGAGCATATAATCGTTCAACTTACCTTGAGCAACGAATAGGACTTATGAATTGGTGGGGCCAAAAAGTGTACGAGCGCAATCAATATTAGTTAACTTGTTATACATGGAGATATAGTTCATGGAGAATAATCTAGATAATTTATGTTATGAATTCTTTAGAGAGTTTTCACGTTATGAATATTGCCTTAAGGCATGTGGACTTCATCATAAAATAAAAGATGCTAAAGCGAACTGGGATGAGTATGCAAAGCAAGTTTCTGAAATCATAAATAACACAACTGATCCAGAGCTAATTGCTGCTATCACCTACTTTAAAGAACACCCACCCAAAAAACAAATCATAGAAGATGACTCTTTAGTTTGGGATGATTCTTTACCACAAGAAAAAGATTTAGCAAAATTTCTTTTTTTGTTAATCCGCCGTGTAAGAAACAATCTTTTTCACGGAGGAAAATTTAACGGGAAATGGTTTGAACCTGAACGTAGTGAGGCGTTACTGCAACATGGCCTTGTTATTTTGAGGCATTGCGGCACAAGGCATAGTGAAGTAAGCAAAGCCTATTCTGGAATAGCCTGAGCGGTGTTATAAAAGAGAAGTTTTTGTTACTGGAAGAATGATAAAATTCAAAAACTTCTCTATTGATTGTTTAAAAAATCGTCTAAATAAGACTATTGTACCCAAAAGTTACGAAATATATTATGTATTTCGTTTTGAACTAATTGTGGCAGTTCTTCCATGTCAACTTTATTGTCCTTAATCCAATTAATGCATTCTTCCTCATCTAAACTATCATTAGGAATAAGCTCTGAAATCATTACAGCAGCAGTTCTTGAAAAGCCAAGCCCTATTAGTGAAATCTGAGTTTTTAAACTTACACCCAGTTCTAAATAAACACCGATATCTTCAACATCTTTTGCTAAGTCTGTGCGATCTATCGAAAGATAAAAGCTTTTTAATAAATCATTATAACATCCTAAAAGCCTTGGAGCTTGATAGCGAGCGATCTCTTCAACATCCTTCATAACCCCTCGTATTAAAGTCGCTTCTTTGAAAACAATATTTTTCTTTTTGTTATATCTTATTCTATCCGAGATCAATCTTGCTAGGGGATAACCTTTCATCCACTTGGAAACTAACAAGGCCTGTACGTAAGCTCCTTTTGAATTATAACCTAGCTTCTTACTCAGAGTATCACTAATTCTAGAGAATGCGGATACATATGAATCTAACGCATCATTACTACCAGGTTCAGAAAGCAGTAATCTCTCTACAGGTTTGTTTGTATCCCGCGAAAATCTATCCCAAAGGTTTTGCATTAAAAGCGGGCTTATACCAGGATGCCGCACAACCAATTCGTGTGGAAAAGTTAAAGAATCAAAAACATCAAATATTGCTTCATTTAAAACATCGATATTTTTTATATTGTACTTTTCCATGTAAGGATTATTATCCAAGCCATTATAAAAATAAAATG
>NZ_CAOLGM010000073.1:0-22009 GCF_948475835.1 uncultured Escherichia sp.
AGAGAAGAGTTGTTACTGCCAAAGCCGCCACTGTTAACTTTTTCATATCCGCTCCGTCGTTATGGTTATAAAAACGTGACGAATATACCTACATTGGAGTAACAAATGATCCTACATAGATCACATTACATATGATAATTCACCATTTATTGATCTGGATTAATTTAGAAGTTGCATTGAGAATCCTGGTTAACGTGATTTAAATCAATTTTTAAATATTTTCGCTACGCAAATATTAACTCGTTCGCCACTTGCCGCGGTTTGCCCACGCCTGAAGGCCAGCAATTACCTCCGCTTTACAAAGATATGCTTTTCCATACAAGACCTGATGCTGCCACCCGAGGCTTAACCAGGGTACAATTGCCCGCTAATTAACACCTGCATAAAACTCAAGGAGAGTGCATGTCTATCACGGCGCAGTCCGTATACCGTGACACCGGAAATTTCTTCCGTAATCAATTTATGACCATTCTGTTGGTATCGTTGCTATGTGCGTTTATCACAGTGGTGTTAGGGCATGTTTTCTCACCCAGTGATGCACAGCTTGCGCAGCTCAATGACGGCGTGCCCGTTAGCGGCAGTAGTGGGTTGTTCGACCTGGTTCAGAATATGTCACCGGAACAGCAACAAATTTTGCTGCAGGCTTCAGCGGCGTCCACTTTTTCAGGATTAATCGGTAACGCCATTCTCGCCGGAGGCGTAATATTAATTATCCAGCTGGTGTCTGCGGGTCAGAGAGTCAGTGCGCTGCGAGCTATTGGTGCCAGTGCGCCGATATTGCCCAAGTTATTTATTCTGATTTTTCTGACTACCCTTTTAGTACAGATTGGCATCATGCTGGTGGTCGTTCCGGGAATTATCATGGCCATTTTACTGGCCCTGGCACCGGTGATGCTGGTACAGGACAAAATGGGCATTTTTGCCTCGATGCGTAGCAGTATGCGGCTGACTTGGGCGAATATGCGTCTGGTGGCACCCGCAGTACTGAGCTGGTTGCTGGCAAAAACACTGTTGCTGCTTTTTGCCTCTTCTTTTGCCGCATTAACCCCGGAAATTGGTGCCGTACTGGCGAACACCTTGAGCAACCTGATTTCTGCCATATTGCTCATCTATCTGTTCCGCCTGTATATGTTGATTCGCCAATAACCTTAAGCATTTGATTACGGAATCGTAAAATGAAGCAGTTTCTTGATTTTTTACCGCTGGTTGTCTTTTTCGCGTTTTACAAGATTTATGACATCTATGCGGCTACTGCGGCGCTGATCGTCGCCACGGCGATTGTGCTTATCTATAGCTGGGTTCGCTTTCGTAAGGTTGAGAAGATGGCCCTGATCACTTTTGTTCTGGTGGTCGTCTTCGGTGGCTTGACGCTGTTCTTCCACAATGATGAGTTTATTAAATGGAAGGTTACAGTCATTTATGCTCTATTTGCGGGAGCCCTGTTAGTCAGCCAATGGGTGATGAAAAAGCCGCTAATTCAGCGGATGCTGGGTAAAGAACTCACGCTGCCGCAACCGGTATGGTTGAAGCTGAATCTGGCCTGGGCTGTTTTCTTTATCCTTTGCGGTCTGGCAAACATCTACATCGCATTCTGGCTGCCGCAAAATATTTGGGTCAACTTTAAAGTCTTTGGCCTGACCGCCCTTACCTTAATCTTCACATTGTTAAGCGGTATCTATATCTACCGCCACATGCCGCAGGAAGATAAATCCTAACCAGACTGCCAGTCCTTCGGGGCTGGCGCTGTATCTCCTCTGTTCTCCTCAGGAAAATCATAGTAGCATCGCGCCTGTGATTTTCCTTTTAAGTCGGTTTTACCATGTCTACAACACATAACGTCCCTCAGGGCGATCTTGTTTTACGTACTTTAGCCATGCCCGCCGATACCAATGCCAATGGTGACATCTTTGGTGGTTGGTTAATGTCACAAATGGATATTGGCGGCGCTATTCTGGCAAAAGAAATTGCCCACGGTCGCGTAGTGACTGTGCGGGTTGAAGGAATGACTTTCTTACGGCCGGTTGCGGTCGGCGATGTGGTGTGCTGCTATGCACGCTGTGTCCAGAAAGGGACGACATCGGTCAGCATTAATATTGAAGTGTGGGTGAAAAAAGTAGCGTCTGAACCAATCGGGCAACGCTATAAAGCGACAGAAGCATTATTTAAGTATGTCGCGGTTGATCCTGAAGGAAAACCTCGCGCCTTACCTGTTGAGTAATAGTCAAAAGCCTCCGGTCGGAGGCTTTTGACTTTCTGCTTACTGAATTTCGGTGGTGCCGTTAATTTTAAACAGGATATTCACCACAATCCCACTGCCTGGCTTACCCGGCTCATAACGCCATCTGCGCATCGCATTTTTCACCTCACGCTCAAACATGTTCGCAGGCTTGGCTGAGAGGATTTGTACGTTATCCACGCGACCATCCGGCGTGACGTCAAATTTAACTTTAACCTGCCCTTCAATGCGCAATGCCTGTGCTCGTGCCGGATACTGCGGCTGATTACGGCTTAATGCGCGTGGTCCTGAAGCCACACTGGTAACCGGCTTGCTGGTTGCAGCCGTTGCCGTACTTGATGTGGGGCGCGCGGGTGCCGTATTTTCAAACGGTGATGCCGGACGCGACTCTACGGGTTTGATATCGCGTTTTGGCTGCTCCTGTACCTTTTTCACCGGCTTCGGTTTTGGCTTAGGTTTCGGCTTCGGCTTTTCAATGACCACCGGTGCTTCTTTTGGCGGTTCGGGGATCGGCTCAGGTTCCGGTTCTGGCTCTACCACCGGCTCCGGTGGCGGCTGAACGGCTTGTGGCGGTTCGAGATCAGCAGGCGCAACCATCGTGACAGAAATTGGCTGCGCAGGCGCAGGTAGTTCAATAACCTGATGTACCGAGGTATAGAGCAGACCCGCCACAACAGCACCATGAATGCAGACCGAAAGTAACGTCGGCCAGGGGAAGCGGCGAGGTAAATCAAGGGTCATTGAAGTCATAATCATTTCAGTAGAAAAACCAGGTCTCGATTTTAAATGCAAATAGCAATCATATTCAATAAGGCAAGACGATCAGGATCAGTGAAAATGTCATTTTTGGCGTAATTGACCTTACTTTATGCATGGTCTTAACAAAGACATCATCTTTCCGTTGCAGATCTTCGCCCTTTCAAATAACGTACTTTACAACTTTCCCGAACAAGGAGTTGTGCCCGTGTTGTATGTTATTTACGCTCAAGACAAAGCTGATAGCCTCGAAAAACGCCTTTCCGTTCGTCCGGCACATTTAGCACGTTTACAGTTACTGCATGATGAAGGTCGTTTGTTGACAGCTGGTCCAATGCCAGCGGTAGACAGTAACGATCCAGGGGCTGCGGGATTTACTGGCTCAACCGTTATTGCTGAATTTGAATCGCTGGAAGCAGCTCAGGCCTGGGCCGATGCTGACCCGTACGTAGCGGCAGGTGTCTATGAACACGTTTCAGTGAAACCATTTAAGAAAGTGTTCTGAATAGAGATTCAATATTTAAGGGCACGGTTTTTGCAACCGTGTTCTTGTTTGGCCTTTCCTTATAGCCGGTCAGTGCGTTCACTACCACAAGCAGATAATAACTTTATCTGTATTTCTTTATATGATGTGAGCATATTCAGGAAAAATGACCTTTCCTGAGGTACAGTTGCTCGCTCAAATCCTTTGATTACTGCGGATAAAGTCATCTACTATTGTTTAACACATTCACGCGCTGCATGTATGTTCAGAAAATGTGCACGCTAAGATAATTAAACAAAATTGTGGTTACAGAGGTATCAGTGAGTCACTGGGCTACATTCAAACAAACAGCAACAAATTTATGGGTGACCCTTCGGCACGACATTCTCGCGCTGGCCGTCTTTTTAAATGGATTGCTTATTTTTAAAACAATCTATGGTATGTCGGTCAATTTGCTTGATATTTTCCATATCAAAGCATTTTCAGAGTTGGATCTCTCCTTGCTGGCAAACGCCCCACTATTTATGCTCGGCGTCTTTCTTGTCCTGAACTCCATTGGCTTACTGTTCCGGGCAAAGCTCGCATGGGCAATCAGTATCATTTTGTTGTTGATAGCGCTAATTTACACCCTGCATTTTTATCCCTGGCTGAAATTTAGTATTGGATTTTGCATTTTTACGCTGGTGTTTTTGCTGATACTGCGCAAAGACTTCTCCCACAGTAGCGCCGCAGCCGGGACAATTTTTGCATTTATTAGTTTCACGACATTACTGTTTTACTCAACCTACGGTGCGCTTTATTTAAGCGAAGGTTTTAATCCGCGAATAGAAAGTTTGATGACCGCGTTCTATTTTTCGATAGAAACCATGTCAACCGTCGGCTATGGCGATATTGTCCCTGTTTCTGAATCAGCACGATTGTTCACTATTTCGGTCATTATTTCCGGCATTACCGTTTTTGCCACATCTATGACCTCAATTTTTGGTCCGCTTATCCGCGGGGGATTCAACAAACTTGTAAAAGGAAACAATCATACAATGCATCGTAAAGATCATTTTATTGTTTGCGGACATTCGATTCTCGCCATCAATACGATCCTGCAACTGAATCAACGCGGACAAAACGTAACGGTTATCAGCAACTTGCCTGAAGATGATATCAAGCAACTTGAGCAACGCTTAGGCGATAACGCTGATGTTATCCCCGGTGACAGTAATGACAGTTCAGTATTAAAGAAAGCGGGAATCGATCGTTGCCGGGCCATTCTGGCGCTGAGTGATAACGATGCAGATAACGCGTTTGTTGTACTCTCGGCAAAAGATATGAGCAGTGATGTCAAAACAGTTCTCGCCGTCAGTGATAGCAAAAACCTGAATAAGATTAAGATGGTACATCCGGATATCATTCTCTCACCGCAACTGTTTGGCAGCGAAATTCTGGCGCGAGTTTTAAATGGTGAAGAGATTAATAATGATATGCTCGTTTCAATGTTGTTGAACTCCGGTCATGGCATTTTCAGCGATAACGATGAACAAGAAACGAAAGCTGACAGTAAAGAATCAGTGCAAAAATAGAGTTTAAAGACGAAAGAGTAAACTTATTGGGCACCGCAATGGTGCCCAGTATATTTAGATATTGTAGATCGCAAACAATAACGAGTTACGCTGTTTGTTTAGAATGCACTTCCTGATGCTGTGGATACGCATATTTCGGCGCGATTGCCCCTCAAGCCAACGCGATTTACGTCGGCTAGCCTGACGCTGCATGCGCCAGCGCCCCACTTCCGTTCTACTCCGCTTCATGTTAACTACTCTATGCAATAACAGAATGGTCATTATACCCCCACCCCCGACGCTGACCAGTGCTTTTCCCGCGTTTTTATTTGCCAGATGAATCCATATGCGTAAACTCATAACAATGCGCTTTCAAAAGGATTTCTAATCTATGACAACCGTTTATACGTTGGTGAGTTGGTTGGCCATTCTGGGATACTGGTTGCTCATTGCAGGCGTAACTTTACGCATTCTAATGAAACGACGCGCAGTTCCCTCCGCGATGGCCTGGCTGTTGATTATTTACATTCTGCCGTTAGTCGGAATTATTGCCTATCTTGCCGTTGGCGAGCTCCATTTAGGCAAACGCCGCGCTGAGCGCGCCAGAGCGATGTGGCCTTCCACCGCAAAATGGCTTAACGACCTTAAAGCCTGTAAGCATATCTTCGCCGAAGAAAATAGCAGTGTCGCTGCGCCATTATTCAAGCTTTGCGAGCGTCGTCAGGGGATCGCTGGGGTCAAAGGGAATCAGCTACAACTGATGACCGAGTCAGATGATGTGATGCAGGCGTTAATCCGCGACATCCAGCTCGCGCGCCATAATATTGAGATGGTGTTTTATATCTGGCAGCCCGGCGGCATGGCGGACCAGGTGGCTGAATCATTAATGGCGGCTGCACGGCGTGGTATTCATTGCCGATTGATGCTCGACTCCGCCGGGAGTGTGGCTTTTTTCCGCAGCCCGTGGCCCGAGCTAATGCGTAATGCCGGTATTGAAGTGGTCGAAGCCTTAAAGGTCAATCTGATGCGTGTGTTTTTACGCCGTATGGACCTGCGCCAACATCGCAAGATGATCATGATCGATAATTACATCGCGTACACCGGCAGCATGAATATGGTCGATCCTCGCTACTTCAAACAAGATGCGGGCGTAGGGCAATGGATTGATCTGATGGCGCGTATGGAAGGCCCCATCGCCGCCGCGATGGGGATTATTTATTCCTGCGACTGGGAGATTGAAACCGGAAAACGTATTCTGCCGCCACCACCAGATGTCAATATTATGCCGTTTGAACAGGCCAGCGGTCACACCATTCACACAATTGCTTCTGGCCCCGGCTTTCCGGAAGATCTCATTCACCAGGCATTATTGACTGCGGCTTATTCGGCGCGTGAATATTTGATCATGACCACGCCCTACTTTGTGCCAAGCGATGATTTACTTCATGCGATTTGCACGGCGGCGCAGCGCGGGGTGGATGTCAGTATTATCCTTCCGCGAAAAAATGACTCGATGCTGGTCGGCTGGGCCAGTCGCGCATTCTTTACGGAACTTCTTGCTGCTGGGGTTAAAATTTATCAGTTTGAAGGCGGGTTACTGCATACCAAGAGCGTGCTGGTCGATGGCGAACTAAGTCTGGTTGGCACCGTTAACCTTGATATGCGTAGTCTGTGGCTGAATTTCGAGATTACCCTGGCAATCGACGATAAAGGTTTTGGTGCAGACCTTGCCGCCGTTCAGGACGATTATATTTCGCGTTCACGTCTGCTCGATGCCCGTTTATGGCTAAAACGTCCATTATGGCAACGTGTCGCCGAGCGACTGTTTTACTTCTTCAGTCCGTTGCTGTAAAACGTCGCCAACAGAGGTTAAACAGGTAGTGACTATGGATATGGATCTAAACAATCGCCTGACTGAAGATGAAACGCTTGAGCAGGCCTACGATATTTTTCTCGAACTGGCTGCCGACAATCTCGATCCAGCTGATGTTCTGCTGTTCAATCTTCAGTTTGAAGAGCGCGGCGGCGCGGAGTTATTCGATCCGGCGGAAGACTGGCAGGAACATGTTGATTTCGATTTGAACCCAGACTTTTTTGCCGAAGTGGTGATTGGTCTGGCGGACAGTGAAGATGGTGAAATCAACGATGTTTTCGCCCGCATTCTGTTATGCCGCGAAAAAGATCACAAACTTTGCCATATCATCTGGCGGGAATAAATAATCGCTTTCGGCGTGAAAAAGGGCTGACAACTGTCAGCCCTTATTGTGTTTAAAGCGGATCGACTTTCAGGCAAGAAACGGCGTGTCTGAAACTCCCCTCCAGAACAGGACGTGTTTTGGCGCACTCCGGACCGGCAATCGGGCAACGGGTACGGAAAACACAACCGGAAGGCGGGTTGATCGGCGACGGTAATTCCCCTTCCAGTAACTGGATGGTTTTGTTCTTCTCCAGATCCGGATCAGGTATGGGGACTGCCGACATCAATGCCCTGGTGTAAGGATGTAGTGGATTGTGGTAGACCTCATCATAGGTCCCCAGTTCTACCGCATGGCCGAGATACATCACCAACACACGATCGGAAATGTGTTTTACCACGGCCAGGTCATGAGCGATAAAAATTAATGACAATCCCATCTCACGTTGCAGCTGCTGGAGCAGGTTGACCACCTGCGCCTGAATTGACACGTCCAGCGCCGAAACCGGCTCATCGCAGATAATCAGCTTCGGTTCAAGAATAAGAGCACGAGCAATCCCGATACGCTGGCACTGCCCACCGGAGAACTCATGCGGATAGCGGTTAATCAGGTTAGGCAATAACCCGACTTTCAGCATCATCGCCTTCACGCGCTCGCGAACTTCCTGGCGTGACATTTTCGGATGATAAGTACGCAGTGGTTCAGCGATGATCTCGCCGATGGTCATACGCGGGTTTAGCGATGCCAACGGATCCTGGAAAATCATCTGAATATCACTGCGAACGGCACGCCATTCATCGGGCTTCATGCCCAGCAACTCTTTACCTAACCAGGCAACATGACCGTCGGTCGCCTTGACCAAACCGATGATGGCGCGAGCAAAGGTGGACTTACCGCATCCCGATTCCCCTACCACACCTAATGTTTCCCCTTCATACAGGCGAAGAGTGACACCATCGACGGCTTTGAGCGTTTTCGGCGGTTGCCAGAACCACTGTTTGCCATCTTTGATTTCAAAGTGCACTTTAAGATCGGCGATTTCAAGGAGGACTTTTCTTCCTTCAGTTACAGCATTCATAACAGTTCCTCCACCGGTTTAAAGCAAGCACGCAGACGGCCAGGCGTAAACTCTTCCAGCGGCGGTGCGCTACTACAAATTTCCATCGCATGTGGACAACGTGGCTGGAACGGGCAACCTTTCGGTAATCGCAGCAAGTTTGGCGGATTACCCGGGATGGTCAACATTGTTTCACCTTCCGCATCAAGACGCGGCACCGCGTTGAGCAAACCGATAGAATAAGGATGAACGGGTTGATAAAAGACATCGCGCGCATTGCCATATTCCATCGTGCGCCCGGCGTACATTACCAGCACTTTGTCACAGATCCCCGCCACCACGCCAAGATCGTGGGTGATCATAATGATGGCGGTATTAAATTCCCGCTTCAGTTCATTTAATAGCGTCATGATCTGCGCCTGTACGGTGACGTCCAGCGCAGTAGTGGGTTCATCCGCAATCAGTAGCTTAGGTCGACATAGCAATGCCATCGCAATCATGACTCGCTGACGCATGCCGCCAGAAAATTCGTGCGGGTACATTTTCATGCGTTTACGCGCTTCCGGCATTTTTACCGCATCGAGCATCCGCACCGACTCTTCAAACGCCTCAGCTTTGCTCATGTTCTTATGCAGCATCAGCACTTCCATTAACTGCTCACCGACGCGCATATAGGGATTCAACGAAGTCATTGGGTCCTGAAAAATCATTGAGATTTGTTCAGCGCGCAGTTTATTGAGTTCATGCTCTGGCAAATTGAGGATTTCACGCCCATTGAAGGTTGCCGATCCGCCAATACGTCCGTTGGCAGCCAACAGGCCCATCAACGCAAATGCAGTTTGCGATTTACCCGAACCAGACTCACCTACAATACCCAGCGTTTCTCCGGCACGTAGGGAAAAATTCAAATCATTGACCGCCGTGACGTCGCCGTCCGGGGTACTAAAGGTGACACGCAAATCTTTCACGTTCAGCAGTGCGTCAGCCTGTTGTTGTGCGAGCGGCACAGTTGCAGTTTCAATTACGCTCATGGCTGCACTCCTTAACGATCTTTCGGGTCGAGGGCATCACGTAAGCCATCGCCGATAAAGTTGAAACAAAACAGCGTCACCACGAGGAATCCCGCTGGGAACAACAATAACCATGGAGAGACTTCCATCGAGTTCGCGCCATCACTCAGCAATGCACCCCAGCTGCTTAACGGCTCTTGCGTACCCAACCCCAGGAAGCTAAGGAAAGATTCAAAGAGGATCATGCTGGGCACCAGAAGTGATGCGTAGACCACCACCACACCGAGTACATTCGGCACAATGTGGCGAATAACAATGCCCGATGTCGATACACCGCCAACTTGTGCCGCCTCAATAAACTCTTTGCGCTTCAGACTCAGGGTTTGCCCACGCACAATACGAGCCATATCCAGCCAGGAAACCATGCCAATCGCCACGAAAATCAGCAGGATGTTTTGACCGAAAAAGGTCACAAGCAAAATGACGAAGAACATGAATGGGAAGGAGTTGAGGATTTCCAGCAGACGCATCATTACCGAATCCACTTTACCGCCCAGATAACCGGAAAGCGAACCGTAAAGTGTCCCCACGACCACTGCCACCAGTGCCGCAGCAACACCGACCATGAGTGAGATACGCCCGCCAATCGCAACGCGCACAAGCAGGTCGCGACCGGATGAGTCAGTACCAAAGTAGTGACCGGACTCCATATCCGGGGCGCTGGACATCATCGCCCAGTCAGTATCGTCATAGGCAAACTGCGAAAGCATCGGTGCCAGGATTACAAATAACGCGATCAGCACCAGCACTATCAGACTGGCAACCGCCGCACGGTTATGCATAAAACGTCGACGTGCGTCCTGCCACAAGCTGCGCCCTTCGACCTCCAGCTTTTCACTGAAATTTTCCAGCGTCTCGCTGTTTTTCTTACTTAACATCATCGCGAGCTCCAGTATCAGTAACGGATTTTCGGGTCGATAACCGCATATAGCACATCGACAATGGCATTAAACAAAATGGTTAAAGCACCAACCAGGATGGTCAGGCTTAACACTAAGGAATAGTCACGGTTCAATGCGCCATTAACGAACAGTTGCCCAATCCCCGGCAAACCATAAATGGTTTCGATGACCATAGAACCGGTAATAATGCCGACAAATGCGGGGCCCATATAGGAGAGCACGGGTAACAGAGCAGGTTTTAATGCGTGGCGTAAAATGATCCGCCGCATAGGTAACCCTTTCGCCCGGGCAGTACGAATAAAGTTGGAGTGTAATACTTCAATCATAGAGCCACGGGTAATACGCGCAATACTGGCGATATAAGCGAGTGACAACGCCACCATCGGCAATATCATGAATTTAAGAGCCCCACCATTCCAGCCACCGCCCGGCAGCCAATGCAAAATGATCGCAAATATCATGACTAATAATGGCGCAACCACAAAACTGGGGATAACAACCCCGGTCATTGCCAGCCCCATCACGGTATAGTCCCATTTGGTGTTTTGTTTTAATGCGGCAATAACGCCAGCACTAACACCCAGTATTACCGCAAGGAAAAATGCTGCGGCTCCCAGTTTGGCAGAAACGGGAAAACTGGATGCAACCAGGTCATTGACCGAATAATCTTTATATTTAAACGATGGACCGAAATCACCGTGCGCCAGTTGTTTCAGGTAGCTGAAATACTGTGTCATGATCGGATCATTAAGATGATATTTCGCTTCGATATTGGCCATCACTTCTGGCGGTAAAGTACGTTCGCCGGTAAAAGGGCTTCCCGGCGCGAGGCGCATCATAAAGAACGAAATAGTAATAAGAATAAATAGCGTCGGAATCGCTTCCAGACAGCGACGTAGAATAAATTTTAACATTGCCCTACCTTCTGGCCTGTGCCTTCTGTAATGCGATAAAAATCAGACACCGTGGAGCAGGACACTCCTGCCCCACGTATTGCCATTAGTGCTTCACAATGTACATATTCCGGGTATAGGTATTATCCAGCGGATCTTTGCCGGTATAGCCACCAACCCACGGTTTCACCAGACGCGCATTCACGTAGTAATAAACAGGAACAATGGCCGAATCCTTATCCAGCTGTTGTTCTGCTTTAGTGTACAGAGCTGTGCGCTGCGCCTCGTCAGTCACTTTCAGCGTTTCCGCCATAATGCTGTCAAAGGCCGGGCTCTTATAATGCGCGGTATTCATCGAGCTGTTCGAAAGCATGGTGTTCAGGAAGGAAGTTGGTTCGTTGTAGTCAGCACACCAGCCTGCACGGGCCACATCAAAAGTACCCTGGTGACGGGTGTCGAGGAACGTTTTCCACTCCTGGTTAACCAGTTTGACGTTTACACCAATGTTTTTCTTCCACAATGAAGAGGCAGCAATCGCCAGCTTTTTATGCAGATCGGAGGTGTTATACAACAGGTTGATGGTCAACGGTTTGTCTGTGGTATAACCCGCTTCAGCCAGCAGTTTTTTCGCTTCTTCGTTACGTTTTTCCTGGCTCCAGCCAAACCATTCCGGCTGAGTCAATTTTGCGCCATCAGTATACGGTGGAGTGTAACCATAGGCGGGCATGTCGCCCTGCGCTTTCACTTTATTAACAATGATATCGCGGTCCATACCTAGTTTCAGTGCGGTACGCACACGCACATCGTTGAATGGCGGTTTCTGGTTGTTAATTTCGTAATAGTAAGTGCACAGGTATGGATCAACGTGAACTTCGTCCGGGATCTCTTTTTTCAGCTTCTGGAACAATTCGATCGGCATGTTGTTATAAGTCATGTCGATTTCACCACTACGGTAGCGGTTGACATCGGTAACTTCAGAAGCAATAGGCAAATAGGTTACCTGGTTAATAACGGTTTTCGCGTTGTTCCAGTAGGTCGGGCTGCGTTCAAGAACGATTCGTTCGTTTACGACCCAATCTTTTAAGGTATAGGCACCGTTGGTGACGATATTACCAGGCTGGGTCCATTTTTCGCCGAATTTCTCGATAGCGGCTTTTGGCACCGGTGAAGTTGATGGGTGAACAAGTAATTTATAGAAGTACGGAACGGGTTCACTTAAGGTGACTTCTAATGTGTGATCATCAATAGCTTTCACGCCGAGATCGGTAATCGGTTTTTTCCCTTCAAGAATTTCATCAATACCGGCGATATGCCCATATTGCAGATAACTGGCATACGGAGAAGCAGTGTTCGGATCAACAGAACGTTGCCAGCTATACACAAAGTCTTGTGCTGTGACTGGCGTGCCATCAGACCATTTCGCATCTTTACGCAAATGGAAGGTCCAGACTTTCGCGTCTTTATTATCCCAGGATTCAGCGACGCCAGGTGCTGGATGACCGTCAAGATCGCTGACCAGTAAGCCTTCAAACAGGTCTCGGCTGATATTAGACTCCGGAACACCTTCAATTTTGTGCGGATCTAATGACTGAACTTCTGAACCATTGTTACGTACCAGTGTTTGTTTTTCCGCTAGTGTGACGCCTGCGGGTACATCAGCTGCCAGCGCGACATTCCCTGCCATTAGCGCAGCCAGAACGCCAGCTGCTACTAAACTTCTCTTGGTGATGTTGGTCATTGTTTTTTGGACTCCCTCATTATAATTACTGGTATTAACCAGCATGTGTAATCCCGGATTGGGACCCTGCACAGGCTCGGAGACTTTCTGCTGTCAGGTTACTTTATCGTTACGTATTACTATCACCGACTTTATTTATTCTGGTGATTCAGACGATCACCTTATGTCGATTCGTACTGTGTCTCCCCTGTCGAGACACATTATTCTTTCGCGACGCTCTTTAATTGTTAATTATTCTCATTACCAATAAATAATCGTCTGGCGGTTGCCCGGAAAGTACCAAATGCGGTTCTTACTCGCCAATACATTTTGCAAAATTGTTAAGCAATTCTCTTTTATTGACCGTATCAGAATCTATAGCTTGCATCCATGCCTTAACAAACATCTTTCAATTCAATCAAATAGAGATTGGCTAAGCATGTCTATCTTTTCTGATTACAGTTCCAGTAGTGAAATGCACAATAATTTAACAATTTATTATTATTTAGCACTTTCCTCTACCAAAGGCAGTGGAATTACTAATATCATTTCAATTATTCTTCAGCAAGCCCAGGATTATGATGTGGCGAAAATAACATGATGGTGAGGAGAAGCAGTTAAGGAAATCCTTATAACTAACTGTAATTTGAGAAGAATATTTTTACCTATTCCTTTTGCTTTTGATAACTGCGCGGGAACAAAGTAAAAATAATGACGAAGTAAACGGAGCATGGCAGCTCCGTTTCATTTGAAAGGAATTAATTAAGCAGGCCGGGGAAAATCCCCTTAATACCAGTAACGATAAATTCAATCCCCAATGCCATCAGCAATAGCCCCATAATACGCGTAATCACGTTGATGCCGGTCTGGCGTAAAACCCGTACCAGCCACGGTGCCATGCGGAACAATCCCCAGCAACATAAAGCGAACAATGCAATAGCCACAAAGAAACCAAACAGATAGCTAATGCTGTGATAACGCGTACCCCAGACGATGGTAGAACTGATCGCCCCTGGCCCCGCCATCAACGGCAACGCCAATGGCACCACACCAATGCTTTCACGTACCGCGGTTTCTGATTTTTCTTGCTTGTTCTGTTTATCCTCGCCAAGCTTGCCGCTGATCATCGACATCGCTATCGTCACCACCAGGATGCCCCCGGCGATACGGAACGAATCAATTGATATACCAAAAAGTTGCAGAATCGTGTCGCCGAGAAAAAGCGAGATCCACAAGATAATGGCCACAGACAGGTTGGCTGTAAGGTTAGTTTTGTTTCGCGCTGCCGCTGTCTGATAACTGGTCATGCTGATAAAGACGGGAATAATCCCTACCGGGTTGACCAGCGCAAATAACCCGATGAAAAATTTGAAGTAAACGGGAAAATCAAAAAAGGTCTGAATCACGGTTAGCTCCGAAGCAAAAGCCGGATAATGTTAGCCATAAATAAGGTTGAAAAGACGCGCTGACAATACGCCTTTTGACAGCATTTTTCACCTCCTAACTACTTAAAATTGCTATCATTCGTTATTGTTATCTAGTTGTGCAAAACATGCTAATGTAGCCACCAAATCATACTACAATTTATTAACTGTTAGCTATAATGGCGAAAAGCGATGCTGAAAGGTGTCAGCTTTGCAAAAATTTGATTTGGATCACGTAATCAGTACCCAGAAGTGAGTAATCTTGCTTACGCCACCTGGAAGTGACGCATTAGAGATAATAACTCTAATGTTTAAACTCTTTTAGTAAATCACAGTGAGTGTGAGCGCGAGTAAGCTTTTGATTTTCATAGGTTAAGCAAATCATCACCGCACTGACTATACTCTCGTATTCGAGCAGATGATTTACTAAAAAAGTTTAACATTATCAGGAGAGCATTATGGCTGTTACTAATGTCGCTGAACTTAACGCACTCGTAGAGCGTGTAAAAAAAGCCCAGCGTGAATATGCCAGTTTCACTCAAGAGCAAGTAGACAAAATCTTCCGCGCCGCCGCTCTGGCTGCTGCAGATGCTCGAATCCCACTCGCGAAAATGGCCGTTGCCGAATCCGGCATGGGTATCGTCGAAGATAAAGTGATCAAAAACCACTTTGCTTCTGAATATATCTACAACGCCTATAAAGATGAAAAAACCTGTGGTGTTCTGTCTGAAGACGACACTTTTGGTACCATCACTATCGCTGAACCAATCGGTATTATTTGCGGTATCGTTCCGACCACTAACCCGACTTCAACTGCTATCTTCAAATCGCTGATCAGTCTGAAGACCCGTAACGCCATTATCTTCTCCCCGCACCCGCGTGCAAAAGATGCCACCAACAAAGCGGCTGATATCGTTCTGCAGGCTGCTATCGCTGCCGGTGCTCCGAAAGATCTGATCGGCTGGATCGATCAACCTTCTGTTGAACTGTCTAACGCACTGATGCACCACCCAGACATCAACCTGATCCTCGCGACTGGTGGTCCGGGCATGGTTAAAGCCGCATACAGCTCCGGTAAACCAGCTATCGGTGTAGGCGCGGGCAACACTCCAGTTGTTATCGATGAAACTGCTGATATCAAACGTGCAGTTGCATCTGTACTGATGTCCAAAACCTTCGACAACGGCGTAATCTGTGCTTCTGAACAGTCTGTTGTTGTTGTTGACTCTGTTTATGACGCTGTACGTGAACGTTTTGCAACCCACGGCGGCTATCTGTTGCAGGGTAAAGAGCTGAAAGCTGTTCAGGATGTTATCCTGAAAAACGGTGCGCTGAACGCGGCTATCGTTGGTCAGCCAGCCTATAAAATTGCTGAACTGGCAGGCTTCTCTGTACCAGAAAACACCAAGATTCTGATCGGTGAAGTGACCGTTGTTGATGAAAGCGAACCGTTCGCACATGAAAAACTGTCCCCGACTCTGGCAATGTACCGCGCTAAAGATTTCGAAGACGCGGTAGAAAAAGCAGAGAAACTGGTTGCTATGGGCGGTATCGGTCATACCTCTTGCCTGTACACTGACCAGGATAACCAACCGGCTCGCGTTTCTTACTTCGGTCAGAAAATGAAAACGGCTCGTATCCTGATTAACACCCCAGCGTCTCAGGGTGGTATCGGTGACCTGTATAACTTCAAACTCGCACCTTCCCTGACTCTGGGTTGTGGTTCTTGGGGTGGTAACTCCATCTCTGAAAACGTTGGTCCGAAACACCTGATCAACAAGAAAACCGTTGCTAAGCGAGCTGAAAACATGTTGTGGCACAAACTTCCGAAATCTATCTACTTCCGCCGTGGCTCCCTGCCAATCGCGCTGGATGAAGTGATTACTGATGGCCACAAACGTGCGCTCATCGTGACTGACCGCTTCCTGTTCAACAATGGTTATGCTGATCAGATCACTTCCGTACTGAAAGCAGCAGGCGTTGAAACTGAAGTCTTCTTCGAAGTAGAAGCGGACCCGACCCTGAGCATCGTTCGTAAAGGTGCAGAACTGGCAAACTCCTTCAAACCAGACGTGATTATCGCGCTGGGTGGTGGTTCCCCGATGGACGCCGCGAAGATCATGTGGGTTATGTACGAACATCCGGAAACTCACTTCGAAGAGCTGGCGCTGCGCTTTATGGATATCCGTAAACGTATCTACAAGTTCCCGAAAATGGGCGTGAAAGCGAAAATGATCGCTGTCACCACCACTTCTGGTACAGGTTCTGAAGTCACTCCGTTTGCGGTTGTAACTGACGACGCTACTGGTCAGAAATATCCGCTGGCAGACTATGCGCTGACTCCGGATATGGCGATTGTCGACGCCAACCTGGTTATGGACATGCCGAAGTCCCTGTGTGCTTTCGGTGGTCTGGACGCAGTAACTCACGCCATGGAAGCTTATGTTTCTGTACTGGCATCTGAGTTCTCTGATGGTCAGGCTCTGCAGGCACTGAAACTGCTGAAAGAATATCTGCCAGCGTCCTACCACGAAGGGTCTAAAAATCCGGTAGCGCGTGAACGTGTTCACAGTGCAGCGACTATCGCGGGTATCGCGTTTGCGAACGCCTTCCTGGGTGTATGTCACTCAATGGCGCACAAACTGGGTTCCCAGTTCCATATTCCGCACGGTCTGGCAAACGCCCTGCTGATTTGTAACGTTATTCGCTACAATGCGAACGACAACCCGACCAAGCAGACTGCATTCAGCCAGTATGACCGTCCGCAGGCTCGCCGTCGTTATGCTGAAATTGCCGACCACCTGGGTCTGAGCGCACCGGGCGACCGTACTGCTGCTAAGATCGAGAAACTGCTGGCATGGCTGGAAACGCTGAAAGCTGAACTGGGTATTCCGAAATCTATCCGTGAAGCTGGCGTTCAGGAAGCAGACTTCCTGGCGAACGTGGATAAACTGTCTGAAGATGCATTCGATGACCAGTGCACCGGCGCTAACCCGCGTTACCCGCTGATCTCCGAGCTGAAACAGATTCTGCTGGATACCTACTACGGTCGTGATTATGTAGAAGGTGAAACTGCAGCGAAGAAAGAAGCTGCTCCGGCTAAAGCTGAGAAAAAAGCGAAAAAATCCGCTTAATCAGTAGCGCTGTCTGGCAACATAAACGGCCCCTTCTGGGCAATGCCGATCAGTTAAGGATTAGTTGACCGATCCTTAAACTGAGGCACTATAACGGCTTCCACAACAGGGAGCCGTTTTCTTATGCCACTTCTCAATGATCTGCTCGATTTCAGTGACCATCCGCTTATGCCTCCGCCCTCTGCACAACTATTTGCAGAACACCTTCCCACCGAGTGGATACAACACTGCCTGACGCTTTCTGCTCATGCGACCGTTCGCCGCCGTCGTTTACCGGGGGACATGGTTATCTGGATGGTGGTGCAATGAGCCAATTACCGATGTTGTTCGCCGTCTGAACCTGAGCGCGGATGGCGAAGCGGGGATGAACCTGCTGGCCCGCAGCGCTGTCACCCAGGCGCGTCAGCGCGTGGGGGCCGCCCCAGTGGAATGGCTCTTCCGCCAGACCGCACAGACAGGGGCGCGGAACGTTACCTGAAGGATGACTGGCACGGCCTGCAACTTTTTGCCATTGATGGCGCACAGTTCAGGACACCTGACTGATAAACCCGAGCTGCGTGAATATTATGGGTCTGCCAACACATCCACTAAGCGGCAGAACGCCTACCCGGTTATGCGTCTGGTGGCCTTAATGAACCTGGGAAGTCACATTCTGCTGAATGCCGTGACCGCACCTTACCGGCAGAGCGAAACTGTGCTGGCCCACTCCATGCTCGCCACCATCCCGGATAACTCTATTACGTTGTTTGATAAACTTTTTTACAGCGAAGACCTGCTGCTGACGCTGAACCAGAAGGGTTGTAACCGCCACTGGCTACTGCCTGCGTGGAAGAATATCGCATCAGAAATGATAGAGCTGGGAAACACGGCGTCACCAGGGACCATCCCGAAACGACTGGAGCATCTTCAGGGTGCTCTGGAAGTGGTGTTCATAACAAAACGCCCCCGACCATCAAGGCCGAGGTCGGTTAAGATATCAAAAACCCGTTATCCTGTGAAACATAGTGCCGCTCCTCTTAAGTGAACGGCATTGCCCTTCTGGGGCCGTATTTTTTGTTTACCCAAAGCAACTTTTCCATAAACCGACAGCATTAGCCTTCATCATATTTGCGACGATGTATAACGCCTAAACACAGGGATATTGTACTTTACAGGTCACAAGTCAACGTCGGTGCTTAAGAGCCCTGTGAGGCGTATAGCGGCGTTAAAAAACTGCCGAGAAGGGTATATAGCCCGGAAGAAGTGCGTAAAACGAACTGACAGGATAAAAGTGCCCTGCTCACCCTGTCAGTAAAGAAATTCTTATTAATCGTGGCGATGCCTTTCCTGAATAGCCGTTAATGAGCCGACTTGTAACGCCTCTTTATAGTGTTTACGGCATACAGAAACGTATCGTTCATTACCACCAATTACCACCTGCTCACCTTCGTTATAAGGTCTGCCTGCTTGATCAAGACGCAGCACCATGCTTGCTTTACGGCCACAAAAACAGATGGTTTTTAATTCAACCAGTTTGTCGGACCATGCCAGTAAGTATTGGCTGCCAATAAATAATTCACCTCGAAAATCGGTACGTAAACCATAACAAAGTACGGGTATATCGAGTTGATCGACAACCTCCGATAATTCATATACTTGTTGTCTGGTTAAAAACTGGCATTCATCAACCAGTACGCAATGAATTGCCTGCTGTTCATGTTCCGCACGAATCTCATCAAATAATGATGAATTTTGGTTAAATAATTTTGCAGGCGATGACAAACCTATACGCGAACTGACTTTCCCGGCACCAAAGCGATCATCAATTTCTGCCGTATATACGACAGTGCGCATGCCGCGTTCCTGGTAATTGTATGAAGATTGCAACAATGCTGTAGACTTACCCGCATTCATTGCGGAATAGTAGAAATATAGCTGTGCCATCAGCCACAGGCCCTCAATGATATGAAATAAAGTTGGCTGGAGTTTATCATAATTCGTCAGTTTTTCAGCTCAACAGTATGCACAGAAGTGGGTATATGCGTTCTCCCTTACGAAGCCTTGCATAATCCTTCTGAGCTATCATTACAACTGCCTCGCTTGTTATAAGCGGGTAAATGACTGCTGGTAACTATTCACAATCTTTAACCTGTTGCGCAAGTAATAGCCCTCTGTTGACCTCCAGGAGATAGTGCAATACTAAGTCCATGCTCTTATTGCGACTGTTCTACTTTTCATCATTCGCTTAATAGGGAATTCTCGTAAACACAACTAATACAGAAGACTGAAAGGTCGTCAGCCTACGATAATCTCCCCATAAAATGTGACATGAATCAGGAAGTTTTAACCTCACGTGCTGCGAAATCATCGGTGTAAATAGGGCTATATGCCGCGTCTTTTCTGGCTAATTTTATGAAAAGATATTTATTGGCGGCACAAAATAAAGAACAATTTTGAATTCCTTACATTCCTGGCTATTGCACAACTGAATTTAAGGCTCTATTATTACCTCAACAAACCACCCCCAATATAAGTTTGAGATTACTACAATGAGCGAAGCACTTAAAATTCTGAACAACATCCGTACTCTTCGTGCGCAGGCAAGAGAATGTACACTTGAAACGCTGGAAGAAATGCTGGAAAAATTAGAAGTTGTTGTTAACGAACGTCGCGAAGAAGAAAGCGCGGCTGCTGCTGAAGTTGAAGAGCGCACTCGTAAGCTGCAGCAATATCGCGAAATGCTGATCGCTGACGGTATTGACCCGAACGAACTGCTGAATAGCCTTGCTGCCGTTAAATCTGGCACCAAAGCTAAACGTGCTCAGCGTCCGGCAAAATATAGCTACGTTGACGAAAACGGCGAAACTAAAACCTGGACTGGCCAAGGCCGTACTCCAGCTGTAATCAAAAAAGCAATGGATGAGCAAGGTAAATCCCTCGACGATTTCCTGATCAAGCAATAATCTTTTGTAGATTGCACTTGCTTAAAATCCCGCCAGCGGCGGGATTTTTTATTGTCCGGTTTAAGACAATTTAATAAGAATAAGCTATAAAAAAACGGCGTCGATTGCTCAACGCCGTTTCGTGGATAACACCGATACGGATGTTACTTCTTAATGCCCATCTCTTCTTCAAGCCAGGCTTTAAATTCCGTGCCAAGGGTGTTATGATGAATACCGTATTCAACGAAGGCCTGCATGTAACCTAATTTATTACCGCAGTCATGGCTCTTCCCTTTCATATGATAGGCTTCCACCGTTTCTTTTTCGATCAGCATATCAATTGCGTCGGTGAGCTGAATTTCATCACCAGCTCCCGGAGGGGTTTTTGCCAGCAACGGCCAAATATCCGCGCTAAGTACGTAACGACCCACAATAGCGAGATTAGACGGCGCAACATCCGCTTTCGGTTTTTCTACCACACCAACCATCGGTACGCTTTCACCCGGCGCTAATTCAACGCCTTTGCAATCCACAACGCCATATGCGGTCACATCAGCAACCGGTTCAACCATGATCTGGCTATGACCCGTTTCATCAAAGCGGCGGATCATCTCTGCCAGGTTATCCTGTGACAAATCGGATTCATATTCATCCAGAATAACATCAGGCAAAATAACAGCTACCGGTTCATCACCCACTACCGGGTGAGCACACAATACCGCGTGTCCCAGGCCTTTCGCCAGACCCTGACGAACTTGCATAATAGTTACGTGCGGCGGACAAATAGACTGCACTTCATCAAGCAGTTGACGTTTTACACGTTTTTCCAGCATTGCTTCCAGTTCAAAACTGGTATCAAAGTGGTTTTCAATAGAGTTTTTAGATGAGTGTGTAACCAGCACAATTTCAGTAATGCCAGCCGCAATACATTCATTCACGACGTATTGAATTAATGGCTTATCGACAAGTGGCAGCATCTCTTTCGGGATGGCTTTCGTCGCCGGCAACATCCTGGTTCCTAATCCCGCAACGGGGATAACGGCTTTTTTGACTTTCGTATTAATGGCAGCCATTTAAATTCTCCTGGACTGTTCGTGTTTTGAACGTGTTCATATTTCTGTATCGCATCCCAGTATATCAGCACCCCGAAGGGGCTAAGTTCTGAAAAGGAGGCGAGTTAGCATAATTAAGACAATTACTTATACGAATGGCGACGATAGTACCACCAGCCGACATTAGCAGGTAATGCAAATTTAGCCCGCGTTATCGTTTGCTCATTCTGCAGACAACATCAAGCGCAGTCGACCACCGGTTCCCCATATTTGGCATTGCCAGGCATCGCATCGCTGGCTCAATTGATTCAAATAAGCGTTACCTAAAGTGCCTAACGGAACACCATTACTGATTTGCACCTGGTGTTCGCCGGTATTTAACGTCGCATTCAGACCCGCAGAAACCAGAATGAGATTTTTCAGTTCGCGATGATAATAGCCAACTAATAGCGGAAACTGCCCCGGCAGATTGGCCTGACGGAGTAAATGGTTTACCTGCTTCAATAACGCGCCCAACTCTGGCAACCGTTGATTTTGGTGTGCAAGCTGTTCCTGTAATAATCCGTTAAACAATGCGCGTAATAACAAGGCAGCAAGTACGCCATTATGTCCAGC
>NZ_CAOLGM010000074.1:0-21952 GCF_948475835.1 uncultured Escherichia sp.
CATTCACATAATGTATATAAACAATACTTGTTCACAGAACATATTTTTTAAATGCAATTAATTGACAAACTAAATCACATCTAAATACAATGTATAAAACAAAATAACTATACATACCAAACATACAAACACTTAACATATGAATTGCATAAAAACATTACCCAGTCGAACCTCCGGGTCTGAAAGCCCTTGCTTTTCAGTTATTAGCAACATTTAACATTTATAAATTAACATCTGGCTGCGCCAGAGATTACGTCTCTGAGTGCATCGTTGTGCTTGTAGTATAATAAATAAAATGGAGTGTCATTAAGTGGATAAGGTTTTAGATTCAGCCCTCCTTTCTTCGGCAAATAAAAGAAAGGGTATCCTTGCTATTGGCGCACATCCTGACGATATAGAATTAGGCTGTGGCGCATCGCTTGCTCGTCTTGCGCAAAAAGGAATTTATATCGCAGCAGTGGTGATGACTACCGGCAACTCTGGTACAGATGGAATAATCGATCGCCATGAAGAATCGCGCAACGCCCTAAAGATATTAGGGTGCCACCAAACTATTCATCTTAATTTTGCTGACACCCGCGCTCATTTACAGCTCAATGATATGATTTCCGCCCTGGAAGACATCATTAAAAATCAAATTCCTTCTGATGTTGAAATCATGCGGGTATATACCATGCATGATGCCGACCGCCATCAGGATCATCTCGCTGTTTATCAAGCTTCAATGGTTGCCTGCCGCACTATTCCACAAATTCTCGGCTACGAAACCCCAAGTACCTGGCTTTCATTTATGCCTCAGGTTTTTGAATCCGTTAAAGAAGAATATTTCACAGTCAAACTTGCTGCATTAAAAAAACATAAAAGTCAGGAACGACGTGATTATATGCGTCATGATCGCCTGCGTGCAGTTGCACAATTTCGCGGGCAACAGGTCAATAGCGATCTGGGTGAAGGCTTTGTAATTCATAAAATGATTCTTTGAGCAAATTGCATGAAAACCTGGATATTTATCTGTATGTCCATAGCAATGTTGCTATGGTTTTTAAGTACGCTAAGACGTAAACCCAGTCAAAAGAAAGGCTGTATTGACGCCATTATACCTGCGTATAACGAAGGCCCGTGTCTGGCGCAGTCACTGGATAATCTACTGCGTAACCCTTATTTTTGCCGGGTAATTTGCGTTAACGACGGCTCCACGGACAATACCGAAGCGGTCATGGCGGAAGTCAAACGCAAATGGGGCGACCGCTTTGTTGCCGTCACGCAAAAAAATACTGGTAAAGGTGGTGCGCTGATGAATGGCCTCAATTATGCCACCTGCGACCAGGTTTTTTTAAGTGATGCCGACACCTATGTTCCGCCCGATCAAGACGGAATGGGCTATATGCTGGCAGAAATTGAGCGCGGTGCTGATGCCGTAGGCGGCATTCCCTCTACTGCGTTGAAAGGCGCGGGGCTGTTACCGCACATCCGCGCGACCGTAAAGTTGCCGATGATTGTTATGAAGCGCACGCTACAGCAGCTCCTGGGCGGCGCACCGTTTATTATCAGCGGTGCCTGCGGGATGTTCCGTACTGATGTATTGCGTAAGTTCGGTTTCTCGGATCGTACTAAAGTCGAAGACCTTGATCTCACCTGGACATTAGTGGCAAACGGCTACCGTATTCGGCAGGCGAATCGCTGCATCGTATACCCACAGGAATGCAACAGTCCGCGTGAGGAGTGGCGTCGCTGGCGGCGTTGGATTGTGGGATACGCGGTCTGTATGCGCCTGCATAAAAGACTTTTATTTAGCCGCTTCGGTATCTTCAGTATATTTCCTATGCTGTTGGTTGTGATTTATGGCGTTGGGATTTATCTCACTACCTGGTTTAATGAATTCATCACCACCGGGCCGCATGGTGTGGTGTTGGCAATGTTTCCGCTTATCTGGATCGGCGTAGTTTGTGTTATTGGTGCTTTTAGCGCCTGGTTTCATCGTTGCTGGTTGTTGGTGCCTTTAGCGCCGCTTTCCGTTGTGTATGTATTATTAGCTTATGCCATCTGGATTATTTATGGACTTATTGCCTTTTTTACTGGACGCGAACCTCAGCGCGACAAACCCACCCGCTATTCCGCACTGGTGGAAGCGTCAACCGCTTATTCCCAACCTTCTGTCACAGGAACTGAAAAACTATCTGAAGCTTAATGTTAAAGAGAAAAATATTCAGATTGCAGACCAGGTAATTATTGATGAAACTGCAGGTGAAGTTGTTATCGGCGCGAATACCCGTATTTGTCATGGTGCCGTTATTCAGGGTCCGGTAGTGATTGGCGCAAACTGCCTGATAGGTAATTATGCGTTTATTCGTCCTGGCACAATAATCAGCAATGGTGTAAAAATTGGTTTTGCCACCGAAATTAAAAATGCGGTTATTGAAGCGGAAGCAACGATTGGTCCGCAATGTTTTATTGCCGACTCGGTAGTTGCAAACCAGGCATATTTGGGCGCACAAGTACGTACCAGTAATCATCGTCTGGATGAACAGCCTGTGTCTGTTCGAACTCCAGAGGGAATTATCGCTACCGGATGCGATAAATTAGGTTGTTATATCGGGCAGCGTTCACGCCTTGGCGTACAAGTTATAATTTTGCCTGGGCGAATTATTTCCCCGAACACGCAACTTGGCCCGCGCGTGATTGTAGAACGTAATTTACCTGCCGGAACTTATTCACTCCGACAAGAACTTATCCGTACAGGAGATTAAAATGATAAAACGGACGTTATTAGCGGCGGCCATTTTTAGCGCATTGCCCGCTTATGCCGGGTTAACTTCCATTACCGCGGGCTACGATTTTACCGATTATTCTGGCGATCATGGCAACCGTAATTTAGCGTATGCTGAACTGGTGGCGAAAGTTGAAAACGCAACGCTGCTTTTTAATCTTTCCCAGGGGCGTCGTGATTATGAAACTGAACATTTCAATGCCACTCGCGGTCAGGGTGCGGTCTGGTATAAATGGAATAACTGGCTGACAACCCGAACGGGTATTGCCTTTGCGGATAATACGCCGGTCTTTGCCCGCCAGGATTTTCGTCAGGATATTAACCTGGCCCTGTTGCCAAAAACGCTTTTCACGACCGGTTATCGCTACACTAAATATTACGATGATGTCGAAGTCGATGCCTGGCAAGGCGGCGTATCACTCTATACTGGCCCGGTGATCACCAGCTACCGCTATACCCATTATGACTCCAGCGATGCAGGTGGTAGTTATAGCAATATGATTTCCGTGCGTCTGAATGACCCGCGCGGCACTGGTTATACGCAACTATGGCTAAGCCGCGGAACAGGCGCTTACACCTATGACTGGACGCCAGAAACACGCTACGGCAGCATGAAGAGCGTCAGTCTGCAACGTATTCAACCGCTGACTGAGCAACTTAATCTCGGGCTGACGGCAGGTAAAGTGTGGTACGACACCCCAACCGATGATTATAACGGTCTGCAACTTGCAGCCCATCTGACCTGGAAATTCTGATTCCTTCTGCCGCCCGCTATCCGGGGCGGCCTTCCCTGCCGATTAGCCCCCCCCTTTCCTCTTTGTTTTCCGACCACATTCACCGGATAAATTTTATTCTCCAGTGTTATATACTATAGGGGGGTATGCATTGACATATAGCATACCCCCCTATAGTATATTGCGTGCAGATAATGAGGTGCGAAATGCCCAGTACTCCGGAAGAGAAGAAAAAGGTCCTTACTCGAGTTCGTCGTATTCGAGGGCAGATTGATGCTCTGGAACGGTCGCTGGAGGGTGATGCCGAATGCCGTGCCATACTCCAACAGATCGCTGCCGTTCGGGGCGCGGCTAATGGGCTGATGGCAGAAGTGCTTGAAAGCCATATCCGGGAAACGTTTGACCGAAATGACTGCTACAGCCGCGAAGTCAGCCAATCCGTTGACGACACTATTGAACTGGTTCGAGCCTATCTTAAATAGCTGAATCTATTACCATATTGAGGAAGAGCGAGAGATGAAATCACGTGCTGCCGTTGCATTTGCTCCCGGTAAACCGCTGGAAATCGTTGAAATTGACGTTGCACCACCGAAAAAAGGTGAAGTGCTGATTAAAGTCACCCATACCGGCGTTTGCCATACCGACGCATTTACCCTCTCTGGGGATGACCCGGAAGGTGTATTCCCGGTGGTTCTCGGTCACGAAGGGGCCGGCGTTGTGGTTGAAGTCGGTGAAGGCGTAACCAGCGTCAAACCTGGCGACCATGTGATCCCGCTTTACACCGCGGAGTGCGGCGAGTGTGAGTTCTGTCGTTCTGGCAAAACTAACCTCTGTGTTGCGGTTCGCGAAACCCAGGGTAAAGGCTTGATGCCAGACGGCACCACCCGTTTTTCTTACAACGGGCAGCCGCTTTATCACTACATGGGATGCTCAACATTCAGTGAATACACCGTGGTCGCGGAAGTGTCTCTGGCCAAAATTAATCCAGAAGCAAACCATGAACACGTCTGCCTGCTGGGCTGTGGCGTGACCACCGGTATTGGCGCGGTGCACAACACAGCTAAAGTCCAGCCAGGTGATTCTGTTGCCGTGTTTGGTCTTGGCGCGATTGGTCTGGCAGTGGTTCAGGGCGCGCGTCAGGCGAAAGCGGGACGGATTATCGCTATCGATACCAACCCGAAGAAATTCGATCTGGCGCGTCGCTTCGGTGCTACCGACTGCATTAACCCGAATGACTACGACAAACCGATTAAAGATGTCCTGCTGGATATCAACAAATGGGGTATCGACCATACCTTTGAATGCATCGGTAACGTCAACGTGATGCGTGCGGCGCTGGAAAGTGCGCACCGCGGCTGGGGTCAGTCGGTGATCATCGGGGTGGCAGGTTCTGGTCAGGAAATCTCCACCCGTCCATTCCAGTTGGTCACTGGTCGCGTATGGAAAGGTTCCGCGTTTGGCGGCGTGAAAGGTCGTTCCCAGTTACCGGGTATGGTTGAAGATGCGATGAAAGGTGATATCGATCTGGAACCGTTTGTCACGCATACCATGAGCCTTGATGAAATTAATGACGCCTTCGACCTGATGCATGAAGGCAAATCCATTCGAACCGTAATTCGTTACTGATTTCCCGCAGGTATACCCCGTCCACTTCAGACGGGGTTCTTAATACTCTCCCTGGGCAGCCGTCCGGGGGATTAACCGTGAGATAATGACTGATGGAACTCATTGAAAAACATGCCAGCTTTGGCGGCTGGCAAAATGTGTATCGGCATTATTCCCAATCACTGAAATGTGAAATGAATGTCGGCGTCTATCTCCCACCAAAAGCCGCGAATGAAAAATTGCCGGTGCTGTACTGGCTTTCGGGCCTGACCTGCAACGAGCAGAATTTCATTACTAAATCGGGGATGCAGCGTTACGCGGCTGAACACAACATTATTGTTGTTGCGCCGGACACCAGTCCGCGAGGCAGTCATGTCGCAGATGCCGACCGTTACGATCTCGGGCAAGGTGCCGGGTTTTACCTGAACGCAACGCAAGCGCCGTGGAATGAACATTACAAAATGTATGACTATATCCGCAACGAGCTGCCGGATTTAGTGATGCAACATTTTCCGGCAACGACCAGAAAGTCTATCTCTGGTCATTCTATGGGCGGGCTGGGCGCGCTGGTGCTGGCGTTACGTAACCCAGATGAATATGTCAGCGTCTCGGCGTTTTCGCCCATTGTCTCCCCATCGCAAGTACCGTGGGGACAGCAAGCCTTTGCCGCATATCTTGGTGAAAATAAAGATGCCTGGTTGGATTACGATCCGGTGAGTCTTATTTCACAAGGTCAACGCGTTGCGGAAATCATGGTTGATCAGGGGTTGAGTGATGATTTTTACGCGGAACAGCTGCGGACTCCAAATCTTGAAAAGATCTGCCAGGAGATGAATATCAAGACGTTAATCCGTTATCACGAGGGTTACGACCACAGCTATTATTTTGTCTCCAGTTTTATTGGCGAGCATATTGCCTACCACGCCAATAAACTGAATATGCGTTGATAATAGTGCACGACTGCCGGATGCGGCGTGAACGCCTTATCCGGCCTACACTTCGCCCGTAAACCGTAGGCCTGATAAGACGCGCAAAGCGTCGCATCAGGCATGGCGCACGACTTATCTATGTTTACCACATCAAATCATCAGGCACTTTGAAGTCGGCATACGGATCGTCTTCATCCTGCTCTTCGGCACTGAGCGCGCTGTGCAACACAATACTGCTGGCATCACGCTGAGCAATTTTATCGGCAACACTGGCGGGAATAATGGTGTATTCACCTTCGCTATTGTTATCGACCAACAAGCGGGCAATCGCCAGACGACCATTAATCAACTGCGCCTGTGTGAGCTTATCGACAAAAATCTTCTTAATCAGATTGCCGTCAGTGAAGTTAAAACCAATATCGCCATTGGCAATGGTGATTCGGTTCATTTCAATGAGCTGCTTCACCTGGGCTTTATATTCTTTCGCCAACGCCGCTTGTTTTTGCTGTTCGCTAAGCTGTTTATCACGCTCAAGCTGTGCCTTTTTATTTTCTTCTACCGCAGCCCGAGCTTCACGCGCCTGAACGCGCGATTTTTTCGCCGTTCTCTCGACCTTCGCCGCTTTTTTGCTGGTGACTAATCCTGCTTTGAGCAACTGCTCTTGTAAGGTAAGTTTTGCCATCTTTGTTTCCAAACCCGCTGAATAATTTTTAGCGAGTATACCTGTAAACGCCGTGGGTGTATTGGGGGCAAGTCCCTTTCGCCCCTGCTTAATAAGGCGCGTCAGGCATCGGCACACGGCTGCATTCTTGATCTCCGGCTCATCAAAATAAACACCGCCAACCCAGCAACAAGAATACCCGGTGCAGAAGCGGCCATTACGCCGACCGTGCCAGTGCCTAATGCCAGCATTTTCCCGGCCAGTAACGGACCGCTCATAGCCCCCAGACGCCCTACCGCCACGGCTGTTCCCACACCTGTTGCGCGGATCTGCGAACTGTAAAACAACGGTGCCAGGGCATACAAAACGCTTTGCCCACCTGTCGCAAACAACCCCGCGACAAATCCCGCCAGCAACATACCGTTAAATGACGACACCGTTCCAAGTGCCAGCAGCGAAGCTAACATGCCGCTATAAATCAGTAGCGACATGGTCACTGGACGCAGCTTATCCATCAATGCGCCCAACATTAACGTCCCGCTTGCCGCACCCATTTGCAGGGCAAACATCACCCCTGCCGCCTGCGATGGCTGGAATCCTTGCTCCACCAAAAGCAGCGGTAGCCAGTTGATCAACATGTAGACCACCAGCAGAGTGAAGAAATAACACAACCACAGCAGCAGCGTCGCGGTTGCCGTTTCTGGCGCAAATAAGGCACGCAGTGGTGGCGCAGCCTGTTTATCGCCAGCGAAAACCGCCGACTCCGGCAGCCAGCGCATTAATAGCGGCACCAGAATCAACGGCACCACACCACCTACCCAAAACACCGTTTGCCATGCTAAGTTTGCCCCCGCGAAACCCAGTGTCGCCGCCAGCGCCGCGCCAATGGGAACACCGCAATACATCAGGCTCACTGCTGTCCCACGAAAACGTGGACCCGCGGCTTCAGACGTCAGGGCGATAAGATTCGGCAACGCCGCCCCCAGCCCGACACCGGTCATCAGCCGCGCAAAGACCAGTGAGGGGAAATCCCAGGCAATCGCCGTTGCCAGTGAGAACAAACCAAACAGCGCAACTGAGCCAATCAAAATACTCTTACGACCATAACGGTCTGCCAGCATCCCGCCAACCAACGCGCCGGGTAGCAAACCGAGTATTCCGGCGCTAAATATCCAGCCCATTTGCATTTTATCGAGTGCGAAAGCCTGGGCGATGCCACCCGCCGCAATGCCAGCCGCCTGAAGATCCAGCCCTTCCATCAGAGCGACCAAAAAACAAAGCCCGATGGTCAGCATCAGGCGGGATGAAGATGATGAAGGGGTACGAGTCGACATAAGATGAACCTCATTGCGAGTGCAGGTGAATCGCGACTGATACATTGCCAGCCGCGTAATCAGAACTATTTAATGACTGCCTACGGGCGAAATGTAGGCCGGATAAGGCGTTCACGCCGCATCCGGCAGTCGTGCTGGGATGGGCATACAAAATGCACGTTCTCGGCAGTCATCATTATTTGTTGTTGCGCAGATCCAGCGCCACGTCAACGATCATATCCTCCTGGCCGCCAACCATCCGGCGTTTGCCCAGCTCAACGAGAATATCCACCGCACTTAAGCCATAACGCGCCGCCGCCGTTTCACAGTGACGCAGGAAGCTCGAGTAAACACCAGCGTATCCCAGCGCCAGCGTTTCGCGATCGACTCGTACCGGTCGATCCTGCAACGGACGCACCAGGTCGTCGGCGGCATCCATTAACGCATAGAGATCGGTCCCATGCTGCCAGCCCAGTTTATCCGCGGCGGCAATAAACACTTCCAGCGGTGCGTTACCTGCGCCCGCGCCCATTCCCGCGAGGCTGGCGTCGATTCGGTCGCAGCCCTCTTCCACCGCCGCGATAGAGTTCGCCACGCCAAGACTCAGGTTATGGTGAGCGTGCATGCCAGTTTGCGTTTCTGGTTTCAGCTCTGCTTTCAGGGCGCGGAAACGGTCACGGATATCGCTCATGTTCATCGCACCGCCAGAATCCACCACATAAATACAGGTCGCACCGTAGCCTTCCATCAGCTTTGCCTGCTTTGCGAGATTCTCCGGCGTGGTCATATGGCTCATCATCAGAAAACCAACGGTGTCCATTCCGAGCTCGCGGGCATACTGAATATGCTGGGCGGAAACATCAGCTTCGGTACAGTGCGTTGCCACACGAACCACCCGCGCGCCAGCCTGCCAGGCATTTTTCAGATCGTGAATAGTGCCGATTCCTGGCAGCAGCAACGTCGCGATTTTGGCGTGCTTCACCACATCCGCCGCTGCTTCAATCCATTCAAGGTCGCTATGTGCGCCGAAACCATAGTTAAAGCTGGAACCCTGCAAACCGTCGCCATGGGCCACTTCAATCGAATCCACGCGGGCATCGTCCAGTGCTTTGGCAATCTGGCGAACGTTTTCCAGCGAATACTGATGACGAATGGCGTGCATACCGTCACGCAACGTGACGTCCGAGATATAAAGTTTTTTACCGTTCATGCCGCTTCTCCTGCCTTGCGCGCCAGTGACTGGGCCATTTTTTCCGCTGTCGCCAGCGCACTGGAAGTCATAATGTCGAGGTTGCCCGCATAGGCAGGCAGATAATGCGCTGCGCCTTCGACTTCCAGCCAGACCGCTGTTTTCAGTCCGGAGAATTGCCCCACGCCCGGTAAATTGACCGGTTTATCCTGCGGGATAACTTCAAACTGCACGCGCTGTTTCAGGCGATAACCCGGTACGTAAGCCTGCACCGCCTCAGCCATTTCATTGATTGAGGCTTCGATATCATCTTGTGAAGCTTCGTCGCTCAATACATACACCGTGTCACGCATCATCAACGGTGGCTCTGCTGGGTTAAGCACAATAATCGCCTTCCCTTTTGCCGCGCCGCCCACCACTTCAATGGCTCGGGAAGTGGTTTCCGTAAATTCATCGATATTGGCACGCGTGCCAGGTCCGGCAGATTTACTGGCGATAGAAGCGATAATTTCGGCGTAATGAACACGCGCCACGCGTGAAACTGCCGCCACCATTGGAATGGTGGCCTGGCCGCCGCAGGTGACCATGTTGACGTTCAGTTGATCGACGTTCGCCTCGAGGTTAACCACCGGCACGCAGTAAGGGCCGATGGCAGCAGGCGTCAGGTCAATTAAGCGAATATCCGGTTTCGCTTCGCGTAAAGCGGCATCGTTTTTCACATGCGCGCCCGCGCTGGTCGCATCAAATACAATGTCGATATCAGCAAATTCAGGCATGTTCATCAGCCCGATCACCCCTTCATGGGTGGTGGCGACGCCCATACGTCTGGCACGCGCCAGACCGTCGGACTGAGGATCAATGCCGACCATCACCGCCATCTCCAGATGCTGACCGTGACGCAAAATTTTAATCATCAGATCGGTGCCAATGTTGCCAGAACCGATAATGGCGACTTTACGCTTACTCATGACAGACTTCCTTTTGGGGCTGCGCTTGAAAATGTCGCAGCAACTGAACCTATGCCTTCAATATGGGCTTCAAAACGATCGCCCGCATTCACCGCCACCATCGGGCCTAATGCCCCGGTAAGAATGATATCTCCGGCGCGCAGCGGTTCACCCAGACTGGCCATTTTGCGTGCCAGCCAGACGGCGGCATTAAGCGGATGTCCCAGGCATTCGCTGCCGCGCCCGCTGGAAACCTCTTCGTTATTACGCGTCATCTTCATGGCGCAGTTTTTCAGGTCTAACCCCGCCGGACGTTGCGCCGGACCGCCGATGACATACACCCCGCAGGAAGCGTTATCTGCCACGGTATCGACAAACTGAATCGACCAGTCGCGAATGCGGCTCCCCACCACTTCCAGCGCCGGAAGTACCCATTCAATGGCGTTATACAGTTCGTCGAAGGTGATATCAGTTGCGGGTAAATCGCGGTTCAACACCAGTGCGATCTCCGCTTCAATGCGGGGTTGCAGAACACGGGAAAAAGGAATGATTTCGTTATCGCCATAACACATGTCGGCAAATAACGTCCCAAAATCCGGTTGATCAACGCCCAGTTGTTGTTGCACTTTCGGATGCGTCAGGCCCACTTTACGCCCTACCACGCGACGCCCCTGCACAACGTCATATTGCACATTTATGTGCTGAATGGCGTAGGCCGCTTCAGCGTTATCGATACCAATCAGATCGCGCAGCGGCGCAATCGCTTCGCCCTGCTCTGCGGCGCGGCGTAAATCCGCCGCCAGTTGCTCAAGAGTATGCTTCGTCATGACCATTCCTTAAGGGCGTGCGAGGAAATTCAGCACCAATTGATTGAAAGCGTCGGCATGTTCCCACTGCGCCCAGTGACCACAGTCGCGGAAGATATGCAGTTCAGAACCGGCAATGCCGGACAGCAGACGCAGACCCGCATCCATCGGCACAAAGCGGTCGTTGCGCCCCCAGACAATCAGGGTTTGCGCTTTGATTTCCGCCAGACGTGGGCCAAAATCCGGGAACTGTTTCGGATTAGCTTCCAGGCTCTTAACGAAGTTTTCCAGGTGATCGCGGCGCGACAGCATATTATTCAGGCGCGCTTCAAACAGGGCGTCGGTCAAATCGCTGGTATCAAAAACGAAGATATCCATCATCAGCTTCAGGTTTTCGATAGTCGGCTGACGATAAAGCTGATTCAGTCGCTTAATACCTTCGGTTGGCATCGGCGTAAACAAACTCATGCCGCCCGTACCGCCGCCCATCAGCACCAGTTTGCCGACGCGCTCCGGCCAGTTAAGGGTGAACGCCACAGAACTATGGCCGCCCATCGAGTTGCCCAGCAGGTGGATTTTGGCGATATCCAGTTGATCCACCACGCTTTTCAGGATTCGTGCATTAAGATCCGATCGTGAACCACTATTAACGATCGAATCGCTTTTGCCCCAACCCGGACAATCCAGCAGGATTACCCGATAGCCCGCCTCTACCAGCGGATCGATATTGCGGCTGAAGTTCGCCCAGCCAGTAGCACCCGGGCCGGAACCATGCAGCAGGACAACGGTTTCGTCGCCTTGTCCGCAGTCATTAAAATGGATGCGCAGCGTTTTACCCGCTTCTTCTACATTCAGAAAACGGCTGGTGGCGGCTTCGGTTTGTGGCTGATAACTCATCATCTTCTCCTGCATATTCAGTTCTCTGTTCTGGCGCTTAACGAGCCAAATCCGGCAATCCACTCCGGGATTGGGCGGTAATAACGCCCTTCGCTACGCCAGTTGCCAAATGTAGAAATAGCGGCAAAAGCGGCGACCCAGGTTTTGATTTCATGTGTCGACTTTCCGGCAATGGCGGAAAGCTCTTCGTTACTGACGGCATCCAGTTCCTGTATGCGTCCCTGCTCCAGCAAAGTCATGAACTGGTTATCCCAAATCGGGTTGAGCGGATGCAGAGTTCTCTGATCCTCAACAAACTTCTCAGCGGCGCTAATCACCCGTTGCTGACGCAATTCGCGCTCACTGGCGGGTAAATCTTTCCCGCTCCCCAACAGACGGTCGCGCATATGGGCATCGGCTTTCGCCAGTTCGGGCACCGGCGGCTGATGGGAAAGCCCACCGGAACCCAGGAACAGCACGCGTTTATTGAGAGTGCTGGTGAAACGTCCAATGGCTTCACCCAACATGCGGGTACGCTGGAAACCGGGCAGCGGCGTGGCGACACCGTTGATGAACACAGGCAGAACTGGCACCTTATCCAGCCCACCGAGCAGGAACTCCAGCGGCTGGGCGAACCCGTGGTCCACCTGCATACAGTAAGAAACGGCAAGATCGATCCCGCTCTTCATGACAGCATGCGCACAGGCCTCCGCCAGCTCCACAGGCACGGGCAGCTCTCCTGCCGCACTGCCGAAATCACCAATTGCCGTCGCTCCAACGCCTAAACAGAACGGTGGCATCACGTCATAGAAAAAGCCGTTGTAGTGATCTGGCGCAAACAGCACCACCAGTTCAGGGGAGAAAGCCGCAATACGCTCGCGGGCGCTGGCAATCACGCCATTGACCTCATCGAGTACCTCTTGCGCCGGGTCGACATACCCCACCAACGGCGAGTGGGAAAGACAGTGAAGATAAGCGTGCATATCAGGCTACCTTTTCGACAGAAACGTCGGCATCAGGGCGGGTCAGCGTCATCACCGACGCCAGTTTATTCAGCGTATTGCCCAGGGTTTGCGGAATGGCGGTGGCGGCAACAAAGCGATCCGGGCGCATCACCACCAGCGAAGCATTGTGTTGCGCGAACCAGCTACGCAGACGACCTTGCGTATCGCCCACGCGTAGCACGCCGTCGTGGTTATCCTGTGCGGTATGAATTTGCACTTCCGGCACCACCTGAATGAAGCGTGTGCCCAACGCGCGCCACTGCTGGATTTGCTCGTCGCTCATCCCCCACAGTGGATTGCATCCCCAGCCAATTACCGCGAAGTTCGCGCCAATCGCGTTATCGAGCAGCGTCACGTCACCGTTTTCCAGCGTGACTTTCGGCTGAATAAACATCTTGCCGACCGGAGAGTGCTTCGCTTCGCCCTCACGCACCAGCGCACCGCCGTAATATTGCGGCATCGGCTTGAAGCGCATTTCGAGGAAATAGCGTTTTACTGGCGGCAGATAATTCAACAGCCAGGAAACGCCGTCACGTAACGTACCCTGCCAGCGTTTCGGCGGAGCCAGCACGTTGCCCGCCGTCACGGACAGGTCAATCATCGCTTTGGCGTGATCGCGACGTTCTTGTTGATAGGTATCGAGCAGCGCATCGCGGGCTTTCCCCTGGATAACCAACGCCAGTTTCCAGGCGAGGTTAAAGGCGTCGCGCATACCACTGTTATAGCCCTGCCCCTGCCACACCGGCATGATGTGCGCGGCATCGCCCGCCAGCAGTACGCGATCAATACGGAAACGTTGCGCCAGTCGCGCGTTATGGGTGTAGACACGCTGGCGAATCAATTCAACATTGTCCGGATTAGGCAGCACTTTGCTTAACAGCTTGCGCATATTTTGCGGCTCACGCAGCTGCTCTTCGGTTTCTCCCGGCATCACCATAAATTCAAAGCGACGTACCGCATGAGGCAGCGCGGCAGAAACATACGGGCGCACCGGATCGCAACACAAATAGATATGCGGCGTACTTAACGGATCGTTGGCGATATCTACCACAATCCACTGATTTGGCGCAGTTTTACCTTCAAACGGCACATTCAGAGTGCGACGGACAAAACTTGCTCCACCGTCACAGGCTACCAGCCACTGGGCTTTGACCGTTTCCCGCTGCCCTTCTGCCGTTTTCAGGTGCAAGGTCACTTCGTCATTTTGCTGGCTGAAGGCCTCCAGCTCGCGGGCAAACAAGCAGCGCACATTCGGAAAACGCGACAACCCTTCCAGCATCACCGCATCGACCTGTGGCTGAATAAAGGCGTTACGGCGCGGCCAGCCAAATTCATCGGTCATTGGCTGAATATCAGCAAAACAGTGGCCTTTTGGGGTGAGAAAACGCATCGCGTGCCACGGTGTAGTGTGCGGCAGAACATTCTCGACCAGGCCGACCGACTGCATGGTGCGCAGCGCCTCGTCATCAATACCAATCGCACGCGGGTAGTCGATCAACTTATCGAGTTTCTCCACCACCAGCACGTCAATGCCCATCTGACCGAGATAGTTCGCCATCATCAGCCCAACCGGACCGGCACCAGCGATCGCCACCTGAACGCTATGGTTAACAGCAGGCTGGATGTCAGGGTGTTGTATTGCCATTTCAGTACCTCACGACTCGGACAAAATGCCGTTGCGCGCACAGTACAGCGCAACTTATTTTGTTAAAAACATGTAAATGATTTTTTATTGTGCGCTCAGTATAGGAAGGGTGTTTTCGGCTACAATCAAAACATGCCCGAATGTGCACCAGGTGCACAACGTTGTTTTAACTATAGAAATGTCAATTAATATGCAGAACAATGAGCAGACGGAATACAAAACCGTGCGCGGCTTAACCCGCGGTCTAATGTTATTAAATATGTTAAATAAACTTGATGGCGGTGCCAGCGTCGGGCTGCTGGCGGAACTCAGCGGCCTGCATCGCACCACTGTGCGGCGACTGCTGGAGACGCTGCAGGAAGAGGGATATGTCCGCCGTAGCCCCTCCGATGATAGTTTTCGACTGACCATCAAAGTGCGGCAATTAAGCGAAGGATTTCGTGACGAACAGTGGATTTCTGCACTGGCGGCCCCACTGCTGGGCGATCTGTTGCGCGAAGTGGTATGGCCGACAGATGTGTCCACGCTGGATGTTGATGCAATGGTGGTACGCGAAACCACTCACCGTTTCAGCCGCTTATCCTTTCACCGGGCAATGGTCGGGCGACGTTTGCCGCTTCTGAAAACCGCCTCGGGCCTGACCTGGCTGGCCTTTTGCCCGGAACAAGACCGCAAGGAATTAATCGAAATGTTAGCCTCCCGCCCCGGTGATGACTATCAACTGGCACGGGAACCGTTAAAGCTGGAAGCCATTCTGGCGCGCGCGCGCAAAGAGGGTTACGGACAGAACTACCGCGGCTGGGATCAGGAGGAGAAGATTGCCTCTATCGCCGTACCGCTGCGCAGTGAACAACGGGTGATTGGCTGTCTGAATCTGGTGTATATGGCGAGCGCAATGACCATTGAACAGGCAGCGGAAAAGCATCTTCCGGCGCTACAACGGGTAGCAAAACAGATCGAAGAAGGGGTTGAATCGCAGGCTATTCTGGTGGCCGGACGGCGAAGCGGCGTGCATTTACGTTGACACCATCGAATGGCGCAAAACCTTTCGTGGTATGGCATGATAGCGCCCGGAAGAGAGTCAATTCAGGGTGGTGAATGTGAAACCAGTAACGCTATACGATGTCGCAGAGTATGCCGGTGTCTCTTATCAGACCGTTTCTCGCGTGGTGAACCAGGCCAGCCACGTTTCTGCGAAAACGCGAGAAAAAGTGGAAGCGGCGATGGCGGAGCTGAATTACATTCCCAACCGCGTGGCACAACAACTGGCGAGCAAACAGTCGTTGCTGATTGGCGTTGCCACCTCCAGTCTGGCCCTGCACGCGCCGTCGCAAATTGTCGCGGCGATTAAATCTCGCGCCGATCAACTGGGTGCCAGCGTGGTGGTGTCGATGGTAGAACGAAGCGGCGTCGAAGCCTGTAAAGCGGCGGTGCACAATCTTCTCGCGCAACGCGTCAGTGGGCTGATCATTAACTATCCGCTGGATGACCAGGATGCCATTGATGTGGAAGCTGCCTGCACTAATGTTCCGGCGTTATTTCTTGATGTCTCTGACCAGACACCCATCAACAGTATTATTTTCTCCCATGAAGACGGTACGCGACTGGGCGTGGAGCATCTGGTCGCATTGGGTCACCAGCAAATCGCGCTGTTAGCGGGCCCATTAAGTTCTGTCTCGGCGCGTCTGCGTCTGGCTGGCTGGCATAAATATCTCACTCGCAATCAAATTCAGCCGATAGCGGAACGGGAAGGCGACTGGAGTGCCATGTCCGGTTTTCAACAAACCATGCAAATGCTGAATGAGGGCATCGTTCCCACTGCGATGCTGGTTGCCAACGATCAGATGGCGCTGGGCGCAATGCGCGCCATTACCGAGTCCGGACTGCGCGTTGGTGCGGATATCTCGGTAGTGGGATACGACGATACCGAAGACAGCTCATGTTATATCCCGCCGTTAACCACCATCAAACAGGATTTTCGCCTGCTGGGGCAAACCAGCGTGGACCGCTTGCTGCAACTCTCTCAGGGCCAGGCGGTGAAGGGCAATCAGCTGTTGCCCGTCTCACTGGTGAAAAGAAAAACCACCCTGGCGCCCAATACGCAAACCGCCTCTCCCCGCGCGTTGGCCGATTCATTAATGCAGCTGGCACGACAGGTTTCCCGACTGGAAAGCGGGCAGTGAGCGCAACGCAATTAATGTGAGTTAGCTCACTCATTAGGCACCCCAGGCTTTATACTTTATGCTTCCGGCTCGTATGTTGTGTGAAATTGTGAGCGGATAACAATTTCACACAGGAAACAGCTATGACCATGATTACGGATTCACTGGCCGTCGTTTTACAACGTCGTGACTGGGAAAACCCTGGCGTTACCCAACTTAATCGCCTTGCAGCACATCCCCCTTTCGCCAGCTGGCGTAATAGCGAAGAGGCCCGCACCGATCGCCCTTCCCAACAGTTGCGCAGCCTGAATGGCGAATGGCGCTTTGCCTGGTTTCCGGCACCAGAAGCGGTGCCGGAAAGCTGGCTGGAGTGCGATCTTCCTGAGGCCGATACTGTCGTCGTCCCCTCAAACTGGCAGATGCACGGTTACGATGCGCCCATCTACACCAACGTGACCTATCCCATTACGGTCAATCCGCCGTTTGTTCCCACGGAGAATCCGACGGGTTGTTACTCGCTCACATTTAATGTTGATGAAAGCTGGCTACAGGAAGGCCAGACGCGAATTATTTTTGATGGCGTTAACTCGGCGTTTCATCTGTGGTGCAACGGTCGCTGGGTCGGTTACGGTCAGGACAGTCGTTTGCCGTCTGAATTTGACCTGAGCGCATTTTTACGCGCCGGAGAAAACCGCCTCGCGGTGATGGTGCTGCGCTGGAGTGACGGCAGTTATCTGGAAGATCAGGATATGTGGCGGATGAGCGGCATTTTCCGTGACGTCTCGTTGCTGCATAAACCGACTACACAAATCAGCGATTTCCATGTTGCCACTCGCTTTAATGATGATTTCAGCCGCGCTGTACTGGAGGCTGAAGTTCAGATGTGCGGCGAGTTGCGTGACTACCTACGGGTAACAGTTTCTTTATGGCAGGGTGAAACGCAGGTCGCCAGCGGCACCGCGCCTTTCGGCGGTGAAATTATCGATGAGCGTGGTAGTTATGCCGATCGCGTCACACTACGTCTGAACGTCGAAAACCCGAAACTGTGGAGCGCCGAAATCCCGAATCTCTATCGTGCGGTGGTTGAACTGCACACCGCCGACGGCACGCTGATTGAAGCAGAAGCCTGCGATGTCGGTTTCCGCGAGGTGCGGATTGAAAATGGTCTGCTGCTGCTGAACGGCAAGCCGTTGCTGATTCGAGGCGTTAACCGTCACGAGCATCATCCTCTGCATGGTCAGGTCATGGATGAGCAGACGATGGTGCAGGATATCCTGCTGATGAAGCAGAACAACTTTAACGCCGTGCGCTGTTCGCATTATCCGAACCATCCGCTGTGGTACACGCTGTGCGACCGCTACGGCCTGTATGTGGTGGATGAAGCCAATATTGAAACCCACGGCATGGTGCCAATGAATCGTCTGACCGATGATCCGCGCTGGCTACCGGCGATGAGCGAACGCGTAACGCGAATGGTGCAGCGCGATCGTAATCACCCGAGTGTGATCATCTGGTCGCTGGGGAATGAATCAGGCCACGGCGCTAATCACGACGCGCTGTATCGCTGGATCAAATCTGTCGATCCTTCCCGCCCGGTGCAGTATGAAGGCGGCGGAGCCGACACCACGGCCACCGATATTATTTGCCCGATGTACGCGCGCGTGGATGAAGACCAGCCCTTCCCGGCTGTGCCGAAATGGTCCATCAAAAAATGGCTTTCGCTACCTGGAGAGACGCGCCCGCTGATCCTTTGCGAATACGCCCACGCGATGGGTAACAGTCTTGGCGGCTTCGCTAAATACTGGCAGGCGTTTCGTCAGTACCCCCGTTTACAGGGCGGCTTCGTCTGGGACTGGGTGGATCAGTCGCTGATTAAATATGATGAAAACGGCAACCCGTGGTCGGCTTACGGCGGTGATTTTGGCGATACGCCGAACGATCGCCAGTTCTGTATGAACGGTCTGGTCTTTGCCGACCGCACGCCGCATCCAGCGCTGACGGAAGCAAAACACCAGCAGCAGTTTTTCCAGTTCCGTTTATCCGGGCAAACCATCGAAGTGACCAGCGAATACCTGTTCCGTCATAGCGATAACGAGCTCCTGCACTGGATGGTGGCGCTGGATGGTAAGCCGCTGGCAAGCGGTGAAGTGCCTCTGGATGTCGCTCCACAAGGTAAACAGTTGATTGAACTGCCTGAACTACCGCAGCCGGAGAGCGCCGGGCAACTCTGGCTCACAGTACGCGTAGTGCAACCGAACGCGACCGCATGGTCAGAAGCCGGGCACATCAGCGCCTGGCAGCAGTGGCGTCTGGCGGAAAACCTCAGTGTGACGCTCCCCTCCGCGTCCCATATCATCCCGCAACTAACCACCAGCGAAACGGATTTTTGCATCGAGCTGGGTAATAAGCGTTGGCAATTTAACCGTCAGTCAGGCCTTCTTTCACAGATGTGGATTGGCGATAAAAAACAACTGCTGACGCCGCTGCGCGATCAGTTCACCCGCGCACCGCTGGATAACGACATTGGCGTAAGTGAAGCGACCCGTATTGACCCTAACGCCTGGGTCGAACGCTGGAAGGCGACGGGCCATTACCAGGCCGAAGCGGCGTTGTTGCAGTGCACGGCAGATACACTTGCCGACGCGGTGCTGATTACGACCGCTCACGCGTGGCAGCATCAGGGAAAAACCTTATTTATCAGCCGGAAAACCTACCGGATTGATGGTAGTGGTCAAATGGCGATTACCGTTGATGTTGAAGTAGCGAGCGATACACCGCATCCGGCTCGGATTGGCCTGACCTGCCAGCTGGCGCAGGTCGCAGAACGGGTAAACTGGCTCGGATTAGGGCCGCAAGAAAACTATCCCGACCGCCTTACTGCCGCCTGTTTTGACCGCTGGGATCTGCCATTGTCAGACATGTATACCCCGTACGTCTTCCCGAGCGAAAACGGTCTGCGCTGCGGGACGCGCGAATTGAATTATGGCCCACACCAGTGGCGCGGCGACTTCCAGTTCAATATCAGTCGCTACAGCCAACAACAACTGATGGAAACCAGCCATCGCCATCTGCTGCACGCGGAAGAAGGCACATGGCTGAATATCGACGGTTTCCATATGGGGATTGGTGGCGACGACTCCTGGAGCCCGTCAGTATCGGCGGAATTCCAGCTGAGCGCCGGTCGCTACCATTACCAGTTGGTCTGGTGTCAAAAATAATAATAACCGGGCAGGCCATGTCTGCCCGTATTTCGCGTAAGGAAATCCATTATGTACTATTTAAAAAACACAAACTTTTGGATGTTCGGTTTATTCTTTTTCTTTTACTTTTTTATCATGGGAGCCTACTTCCCGTTTTTCCCGATTTGGCTACATGACATCAACCATATCAGCAAAAGTGATACGGGTATTATTTTTGCCGCTATTTCTCTGTTCTCGCTATTATTCCAACCGCTGTTTGGTCTGCTTTCTGACAAACTCGGGCTGCGCAAATACCTGCTGTGGATTATTACCGGCATGTTAGTGATGTTTGCGCCGTTCTTTATTTTTATCTTCGGGCCACTGTTACAATACAACATTTTAGTAGGATCGATTGTTGGTGGTATTTATCTAGGCTTTTGTTTTAACGCCGGTGCGCCAGCAGTAGAGGCATTTATTGAGAAAGTCAGCCGTCGCAGTAATTTCGAATTTGGTCGCGCGCGGATGTTTGGCTGTGTTGGCTGGGCGCTGTGTGCCTCGATTGTCGGCATCATGTTCACCATCAATAATCAGTTTGTTTTCTGGCTGGGTTCTGGCTGTGCACTCATCCTCGCCGTTTTACTCTTTTTCGCCAAAACGGATGCGCCCTCTTCCGCCACGGTTGCCAATGCGGTAGGTGCCAACCATTCGGCATTTAGCCTTAAGCTGGCGCTGGAACTGTTCAGACAGCCAAAACTGTGGTTTTTGTCACTGTATGTTATTGGCGTTTCCTGCACCTACGATGTTTTTGACCAACAGTTTGCTAATTTCTTTACTTCGTTCTTTGCTACCGGTGAACAGGGTACGCGGGTATTTGGCTACGTAACGACAATGGGCGAATTACTTAACGCCTCGATTATGTTCTTTGCGCCACTGATCATTAATCGCATCGGTGGGAAAAACGCCCTGCTGCTGGCTGGCACTATTATGTCTGTACGTATTATTGGCTCATCGTTCGCCACCTCAGCGCTGGAAGTGGTTATTCTGAAAACGCTGCATATGTTTGAAGTACCGTTCCTGCTGGTGGGCTGCTTTAAATATATTACCAGCCAGTTTGAAGTGCGTTTTTCAGCGACGATTTATCTGGTCTGTTTCTGCTTCTTTAAGCAACTGGCGATGATTTTTATGTCTGTACTGGCGGGCAATATGTATGAAAGCATCGGTTTCCAGGGCGCTTATCTGGTGCTGGGTCTGGTGGCGCTGGGCTTCACCTTAATTTCCGTGTTCACGCTTAGCGGCCCCGGCCCGCTTTCTCTACTGCGTCGTCAGGTGAATGAAGTCGCTTAAGCAATCAATGTCGGATGCGGCGCGAGCGCCTTATCCGACCAACATATCAGGACGGAATGATCGCAATGAACATGTCGATGACAGAAAGAATAAAAGCAGGCAAGCTATTTACCGATATGTGCGAAGGCTTACCGGAAAAAAGACTTCGTGGGAAAACGTTAATGTATGAGTTTAATCACTCGCATCCATCAGAAGTTGAAAAAAGAGAAAGCCTGATTAAAGAAATGTTTGCCACGGTAGGGGAAAACGCCTGGATAGAACCACCTGTCTATTTCTCTTACGGTTCCAACATCCATATAGGCCGCAATTTTTATGCAAATTTCAATTTAACCATTGTCGACGACTACACGGTAACGATCGGTGATAACGTATTGATTGCACCCAATGTTACTCTTTCCGTTACGGGACACCCTGTACACCATGAATTGAGAAAAAACGGTGAGATGTACTCTTTTCCGATAACGATTGGCAATAACGTCTGGATCGGAAGTCATGTGGTTATTAATCCAGGCGTCACCATCGGGGATAATTCTGTTATTGGCGCGGGTAGTGTCGTCATAAAAGACATTCCACCAAACGTCGTGGCTGCTGGCGTTCCTTGCCGGGTTATTCGCGAAATAAACGACCGGGATAAGCAATATTATTTCAGAGATTACAAAGTTGAATCGTCAGTTTAAATTATAAAAATTGCCTGATACGCTTCGCTTATCAGGCCTTGTATTATCCCTCCAGTGCAGAGAAAATCGGCCAGTTTTCTCTGCCTGCAGTCCGCATGCCGTATCGGGCCTTGG
>NZ_CAOLGM010000075.1:0-21551 GCF_948475835.1 uncultured Escherichia sp.
GTAAAATTACATGAACATTTAAAAAGGAAAACGACATGAAACCAAAGCACAGAATCAACATTCTCCAATCATAAAATATTTCCGTGGAGCATTTTATTATTGAATATAGAGGTTTAACTCCGGTAAAAAACAAAGAAGCATTGAATGCAGGGAAAAATAATATGGCCATAAAAAACATCGAAAGAAACTCTTTTAATTTAACATGTAAACGCATGGTTAATCCTCATATCACGGGTGGAGTGTTAAGAACATACATAAATGGAGTCATGTTTTCCCTTTTCCATTTATCAAGTTCCTGTTGCCGTTTTAGTCCATCTCTAATTGCATATTTTAATTTTTCTGATAAATGGCATTGAGCATCGATTTCATTTAAAACAACTGTACACACTATCCCTGTCAGTAAAATTGCTCCTCCGACAAGAATTACTGGAAAGCCAAAGCTAACACAGGCAAAAGAAGCCAGGCTTCCAATAGCGGTTGCAACACCACCGGCTATAACTGCTTTGGCCACATCCATTGAAAAATCGCCAAGAAAATTAACCAGATCTCGCTCTGAACTCATAATAAATTCTATGGTTCTCCAGGCTACTGAAAACCAGATACAGAACTTAACTCCTTTTATTGATTCAGATAAAGCTCCTCGCCAGCCAATAGCGAGTTCCAGAACTTGAGGCGCTCGTGAAGAGAAAATATATTTACCGAGCTTTTCTAAAAGCCAGGGGCTGGATGTTGTGATTTTTATATATTTCTCTCCAAGTATTTCAAAGTAACTTGCTTTTGTATACTTTAAGGCATTAAGGTTAAATATAATTTTCCCATTGTCATCAAACTCAGTCATTAATTTACCCGCGTTAACTAACCAGGCGAGTGTATCTTTTATACCTGAAGGATGTGTAGTGATAAAATGAATGTAATCAAATGATGTTATTGGGCTGAGTATTTTTTTTGCAACATCAAGTGTCAAGAGAATAACATGATGAGTGTTCTGATGCCTTAACTCATCAATGAGTGGGACGTCGTTAAGATAAGGGTGCTGAGGTACTAGCTGGTTTATCGGCTGAGCCCCCCGAAGAATGTCACCCACATAATCAGCCCACTGTGCATTCTGTGTGTTGTTGTTATTCCTTAAACCAGCCATTTTATCTCTCCGCAATAGTAATTTATTATGTTATTACAGTAAGTTACTGTACACGATCCTGCCATTTACTCATTGCATTCGTACCGGCTAACGTATGCTCCCAGGAAATATCTTCATAAATAAAGGCAATTCTCTCCTGTGGTTCCAGTTCTTTTTCCAGGACAGCATGCGGTGTGACAAAATCAATACTTGATATTCGGGCTTTTGACAGATTTATTTTATAATAAGGCTGGTAAATACCCGCTTTACTGGTTCGGTAGAGTATAAATTCACATATTGCCATTTTTTCATTGTCACTAAGTGCTTTTGCCAGCAATGGTGAGGATTTATCAACCGGTTTGGTGATAATTAATTCATGATGATTGACATTTTGACTTCTTGAGATGGAATGCATTAACGCATAAACCATGATCTGATCTTTATGTTCTGGCTGCGCTTTGTTTCCGACAGAATCAAGCGTTGAGCAACCTGCTGAAATCAGCCCTTGTGTCTCTCCACTCAAAGATAAATAACTTATATTTGCCATGATAATCTCCTTTAATTAAATAATTATTTTTCGGCCGTGGTACCGGTTGCCGCCTCTGGCATGACGTTATTCTTCAGCAGCAGCCAGCGGCTTAACACGCCTTCGAGTCGCTCATTAATTTGTTTTTCCAGCGCATCTGTATTCTGCTTCTGCGCACGGGCATCCTGGTACTGCGTCAACAGAGACTCAACGGGTGTTTCCTGCCCCAGTCCCCGCTCCGCCTGCCAGATGACATTTTTGATATAGGAAAGGGTTAGTCCCTCTTTCTCGCGCTGCATCACTAGATCTGCAAAAGCATGTAAGTCCTGGCGGGTCTGCAACCAGCCACGCAACTGCGGGCTACTCTGTGCGCGGGTTTTGAGTGCCTCATTCCATTGTGTCGAGGCCTGTTGCTGTTGCAGGCTTTCCGGCCAGCGACTGTCGGCAACACGCATCATCTGCATCCCGGTTTCCAGCGGCTGTACCGGGGAGGTATCAAGAAGTTGTTGCAGCCTGCGCTCATAGTTTTCGAGTTCAGGTGAGGCCATCCACACCGTTGCTGCGCCCTGAGCGGTGTCGTTAACCTGTAACAGTTGCTGCTGTACCGGATAGACCTGCCACCACCACAATGCTGAGGCGACAGCCACTGAACAGGCGATCCCTGCGATAAACCCTCTTACCGTACTGCCTTGCTTTATCACACTGGCCTGTGGGGGATTCTCTGTCAGACTGCGCACTTCCACTTTCATCTCAGGCAGGCCGGGCAGGGGAGGCACTACCGCTTCTGGTGTGGAAGATGCCTGTGTTTCCGGGGCATAAATCAGCGTTCTGACCGTGGTCTGTGCGGCGTTCTCAGTGTTACTCTTCAGCTGGGGTTCAAGCCGTTTACGCGTGTTCTGCATAAAATAGAGCAGATTCTCCACGCGCGGAACGCGCTTCAGTTCCACCTGCTGGAGCTTATCGCAGATAAGCTGCAATGCCCGCTCTGTGCGGTAGATCAGTGGTAGGTCGGATTCCGCAAAGGAGATTTGCTGACGCAGAATATTGCCGGTTCGGGAGTTAAACCAGTCCAGCATTTCAGTACGCGCCGGGCCGCCCTGCGGCCAGAACTTATCCCAGTCGTGGCTTACCATTGCCGCCAGCAGTTCCGCACCTTCGCAGAATCCCGCCAGTCCCTGTGTCCGTGTCCGGGCAAGCGTATAGTAGGTGGCGGTGTGTAAATCCACACCGTTGGCTTTAAAAATCGCCAGTGCCAGCGACTCCACCAGTTTCCAGTTCAGCTCAGGCTGTGACGGGTGGCTGGCTTTGTTTATTTCCTCGCGGATGGCGCTGAATTCCGGCAGCCCGCGCGGGTCACTGCCGGTAACGATAGTTTGTGTCAGTACGTTACTATTCATCCCTGCCTCCTCAGTACAGTGTGTCTGACAGACCAAACTGGCTGAACAACCCACCGCTGAACGGGTTATCTTCCGTGTCGGTATGCACACGGTAGGTCATCGCGCCACCGTCCACGCTAAAGCGCACGGTAAAGTTGCCATCCTGTACTCCGGTCAGTTGTCCGGCCCCGAACAGGCGGAACTGCGCCCACGGCCCGCTGAAGCTGATACTGCGCGGCGCGTTGCCGCTGGTGCCGATGAGCGTCAGCTTACTTTCGTTGCCTTCGCGCATGTTGTTAGGCCAGACCAGATGGGCGGTATAGTTACGGCCCTGGCTGTAATCGACTAACTGACCGTCAAGGTTCAGTACACTGCGGCGTTTATTGCCTGAAAGCGATACCGTTTCCACGGCAAAGGATGTTCCCAGACCGTTCTGTTTGCTGAAGAAGATGTCACGGATTTTCTGCGCAGTTTCCAGTTGCGCAATAATATCTTCGCGAATAATGACGTTGTTATCGCCATCCTCCAGACTCAGGTCATTATCGATAAACAGCTTCAGGTTCTGCTGGTAGAAGGTATCCAGTATGCCATCCGGTTTAAAGAAGCGTTCGAAGGCATCCAGTGAGGCATCCTGTGCAGAACGCGGATTAAACGGATAGTTATTTGCCAGTTGCTCGTTAAACGGTTTCACCACGCTGTCGCGCCAGTCCACTTCCATATAATGAACAGCCTCCACCATCACCACATGCCAGGCCTGGTCAGTCAGTCTGCCAACCCAGCGGTTGAGCGGAGCAGGCAGCGTTTTTGCCATCTGGCGGGTGGCGAATATCGGATCGCTGCTGTTCTGATCAAGCCGTAACTGCACGGCTTTCAGCGCCGATTTCCCTGGTACAGGCGCGTTCTGGATTGCCAGCAGGTAGCGGTGCAACTCGGTGAGTTGCTGATACACGGCCTGCATCGTGCTTTCTTTGTCTTTCTGTACTGCCAGGGTACTGTTTTCCGGGGCGAATTCATGCCCGAGGCGGGTGAGTAACTGGTAATCCGGCTCTGCCAGGGCTTCCTCCCGTTCTTTGGCAGAGAGTTTTTCAGAAAAGACGCCTGGCTGTGTGTTGTCACGCAGCACGGTCAGCGCCCGCTGCAAAGGCTGGTCGCCGCTGATAACCTGCTCCAGCGCCCCGGTCAGTTGTCCGATGGACTCAAAATTGCGGATATTCAGATTGTCCATCCCGGCCCGCCAGGTGGCGGTGTAGTCGCTGATATACTGCTCGGTCAACTGGCGCTGGATTTCCGCGCGGTCGGCGTCACTGTATTTCACGCTGCGGGTAAGGTTAAGTACCCAGGAATCCATCGCCGTCAGTTCAACCAGTTCATCGCGCTGTTTTACAAAATAGCTTTGCAGGCCGTAACGGGTAAGAAACTGTGGAACAACCAGTTTGTTGTCATCGGCAGATGTAAACACCTGGTCAAAGGTTGGCCCTACCTGGTCACGCAGATTGAGGTCGGCAGGAAGAACGCCCAGCGCCCGCGTTTTCAGGCTCTGGTAAACCCGCTGGTAGACAGGCAGTTTGCTCAGTTCTTTCTGTGCTGATACCACGGGCTTGTCATATGGCGTCCAGCGGCTGATGGCGTCACCGTCGCCCGCCTGACGCTCTGCGTGCCAGTCAGTATGAGCCAGCGCGTAGTCAAGATGGGACATCAGTTGTGCCTGGATATCGCGCTGACCGTGGAACTTTTCGCTCCAGCGTTTTGCCATATACTGCTTCACCACCTGATTGTTACGTCCGCTTTTGTCCTCCAGCATTCGCATCACGCGCAGCACCGCGAGTTTTTCTTCACTCTCCGGCGGCGCGGCGTTCAGCGCTTTGACCAGCCCGTTAAACAGCGAGGGCAGGTAACGTTGCTCCAGCAGTTGCAGATAGGTCTGTTCCACATAAGGCCCGATACGTCGTCCCTGGTACAGTCTCATATCGGCCAGACGGCTGCGGTCGCCCCAGTCGCCATAGGCCAGTGTGGCATCGCGTACCGGGTTCAGGAGCGGCAGTTGCAGGTTGCCAAAGTCATCTTCCCCCTGCGGAGGCGGCACGTCCATAAAGGCTTTGGCCTGCTTAAGCACGGTGATGCCAGACTGATAGTTACCGTTGTAATAGTGATGCCAGCCGGTGATGAGCAGCAGTGCTGCCACGCCGCCTGTGGCAGAGAAAACCGTCAGGCGGCGACGGGAACGTATCAGCCAGGCGCGGCTCTCTGTTGCCAGATTAGGCTCTGCGAGTAATGCCTGCGGGAACAGGCTGCGGGTGAAATAAGGCGCGGTGTCCACCAGGGGCCAGGACGCCAGTGGGTTATTGCCCAGCCGGTACTGGCGGGCGGCAGACTGGGTGAATATATCATCCATCTGTCCACGCTGAAGCGAAGAGGTGAGATAGACACCACGCAGCATCACGTTCATATTTTCGCCATCAAGCAGACCCTCAAGCAGTGACACCAGCGGTTCACGGCTTCCCTGCATCTGGCGGGAAAAACTGAATAAAGACGCGCGGGTGTGAGTCTGAGCGACCATCAGATCCGGCAACGCCAGATTCATTCGATCCACCCATGTCTGCCAGAAAGCATTCAACTCTGTTCGCCAGTCATCATTTTCATGGGCACGGCGGGTGAACGTGACGCCCAGAATCGCATCGCGATCCTGTCTGTTCAGGGACTGAAACAGGGCGGCAAAACCCTGCAATAAATCAAGCCGGGTAAGTACCACGTAAACCGGTAACTGGCAGTGAAGATGCTGGCGTATATCCTGCAAGCGGCTGCGCAGCGCCTGTAACAGATGCTCGCGGCGGCGTTTGTCTGCGGTAAGCAGATCGGGTAAATCGAGTGTCAGAATAATCCCATTCAGCGGCTGGCGCGCGCGCTTTTCTTTCAGCCAGCCGAGGGCATGTTCCCACAGACGGCGATGCAGGATATCCGCATCAGCGGGAGCGCAGAGTGTGCCGTCGATATCAAAGATCACCGCCTGTTTACCGACATGGGGCGTGAGGTACAGGCGTTGTTCTGCGCCGCGTGCGCCCTCCGGGGCATAAATAATGTCGGACGGAAACCCCTCGCGCAGCAGTGTCGTTTTGCCACTGCCCGCCGGGCCGATGACCATATACCACGGCAACTGCCACAGGAAACGGCGGTTGTCGAGATGGCGTTGCAGGCGCAGCAGCCAGCGGTCAAGATAACGCTGCTGGGCGTTCAGTTCCACGCTGAGCGGATCAACGGCTTCCTCGCGCTGTTGCTTTTGCATTTTTTCAAGCTGTTGCAGGCGCTTCATCACCCGGACGGTAAGCCACATCAGGGCAATAATCCCCCACGCCGCCGTTGCCAGCCAGCGGTTCGCCAGTGGTTTGAGCCACTGTTCTTCATACAGCGTCCACGTCGGGCCTTTCCACCAGATCCACACCAGCAGAAAAATCCACGCCAGTATCAGCAGCCAGAAAGCAGAGACTTTAAACCGGGGCATCGCCGGTCGCAGGGCTGATTTGAGTCCGCTGAGTAGTCGGGGTGTTGGTAATCTGAACACAAAAACTCCTGTTCTCTTTTATTGTTCTGCCGTGAATTTTTGTTCTAGCTGCTCAAGCAGGGACGGCTCCCAGTCTGCCACCATCATCTGCAATCCCATCCTGAACAACATCCGGTACTGCTGCTGCGCAAGCTGTACCAGCCCCGCCTCTTCCGTCAACTGTGCGGCAAGGTACTGGCGGTGAAACTGATCGCGGGGATCGCCTTCGGGTAGCATGTCCAGATATCGCAGCGCCGCCTCCCGACCCTGCTCAGCAAAACAGGCTCTGGCTGCCTTCGATTCCTCACCGATTTGCGCAACCGGTGCAACTTTGGCGTCGGGCGAAGCTGCCAGCCATTGTTTCGTCTGCTCACTGATAAACGGTGTGTGGTCATTAAACAGCAGCCCGGTAAGCTGGGGCAGACGCTCAAGGAAGCGGATGACCTCATCGCGGATGGCGTCTGCCACCTGTTTGTAACCCAGACGCAGCGCCGTCTGTGCAGAAAGGCAGTGACCATCCAGCCAGTAAGGAGCCAGCAGTACGCTTTTCTCCACCTGCTGCCACAGCGCCATATCGGCACTACCGAGCTGAGCATGGTAATCTGCCACCATATCGGCGGAGACCGCAGCCAGTGGAGTACGGCCATCGCTTTCCGCCTGGGGCGTACTGGTGATGTTCTGCCAAAGCGCATGGCGGCGCAGACGGTAGCCCTGCGGTGAATCCGGCTGGCGTTCACATAAAATGGCCGCCACTTTTAACAGCGTGTCGCGCCAGGCTTTGTCGTCGTGACTGTCGATGACGATTTGGGGAGCCGGAGCACTGGGTTGCGTCACGCCGCTTTCAGACGTGGCGGTGGTCTGTGGTGAACTACCGGAGGCCGCCGGAGTGGGGACAGGAGCCGGTGCCGCACGATTAAACGCACGCTGGTACAGGGCAAAAAGATCATCAGTAGCCTGTGCCAGTTCCGGGGCGTTATGTGACTGCCAGCATTGCGCCAGTTTTGCCAGTTCCCCTGACAGCGCATCGCGCTGCGCTGTGGCGGCGTTCTGTGAAAAAACTTCAATACCTGTTTCAAAGCGTTTAATGACCTGGCTGGCAAAGCGTTTTTTATGCGCCATATTCTGCGGCGCAGCCACCGCCCAGTAATGCTCCACATACAGCGCCAGCAGGCGCAATGCGAGATGAGGATCACCGGCGTGTTGCAGGGTTCTCAGCAGATGCGCCAGCAGACGAAAATCCTTACTCTCCGAAGCCAGAATGACCAGCCCCCGGCGCTGGAGTTCCGGGATATCCAGTTGACTGTGGGCCAGCGATCCCAGCTTGACGATTTCGCCGTCGATATACTCCCAGTTCGGGTTGTCATCTTTCAGCGCCGATGCCAGTTTCTCTTCCGGCAGGTTTTCCAGCAGGTGCGATACCCAGACATTCGGATCGCGTAAGTCCATTGCCATATTTTTATTCTCCCGCCCAGTGGCAGGCATCGCGCAGGGGAGCAATCGCCCTTGCCAGCCCGTCAATGTTAAAGGTCAGCTTTCCGGCGGCATTGTCTGCGCCGGTATCCACCGTCAGCGTTTTTGCGCCGAACAGTTGCTTAATTTCATCAATCCCGGATAACCCCCGGCTGGACTCCAGCAGGGTGCCGTTCTCGCGCACAAACCAGTGGCTGCGCAATGCCCGGTTGTCGGCATTCAGAGTGACGGCGATATCATGGACATCCAGAGGGTGCATCAGCGCCACCTGCATCCGGGTGATATTGTCCACGCAACTGAACATCAGCACCGGGCGTGGCGGAACATGACCGATAGCCGGGGTGGTTATCACCACCGTCGGGCGCTCCCCCGGCACCTGCGTCACCAGCAGTTCTGTGGTGTTGCCCTCGCGGCGTTTTTCCTGCTCTGTGGCGCGGGTCCAGGCCTCGCCCACAAAACCGGCTTTGACCAGCGCCCCGTCAAACCCTGACGGGGACAGCGGTGCCAGCAGGCGGTCATAGCAGTCAAGCCGCTCCAGCGCCGCGGACTCCCGCCGACAGGACTGCATGGCCTGTAACGTGGCTGTCGCATCCGGCGGGGTCGTGGTGGCGACGGCGACCGCCACACCGGCCATTGACGATGCTTCTGCGGGCGCGGCAGTGGCGGGTAAGCCCGTCATCAGGCCCGCGATAAACCATCCTGTCTGCCGGAAAACGCGCAACCTGCTCATAAAACCGGTTCATCCTCTGTGACGGACTCGTCGTCCAGAGCGTCTTCCACATCTGCCGTAAATGCGCCGTCCACTGCCGACAACCGAATCCGGGCAATCGCCGTGTTAGCCGCCATTTTCTGCAACAGCAGCAGCGAGAGCGGCGGTAGCATGTCGCCATCGATGACCGATTCCAGCATCCTCGCGCCGTTTTCCGCGCGGGTGACGCGGCTCATGATTTCGTCCGTCACTTCCGGTTCAATGACCACTTCTGCACCAAAGCGACTGCGCAGCACGTTATCCAGACGGGCCAGTTTTCCGGCGATAATGGTGGCGAGCGTCTCTTTCGACAGCGGCAGATACGGCACCACTTCCATACGCGCCAGCAGGGCAGGTTTGAAGAAGTCGGCCAGCACCGGATACAGTACTTCCTGCATGGTTTCCGGGTCATCGGCATGCTCGACTATTACCTGGTAGCCGAGGTTGGACGTCAGGAAGAAGACGATATTTTTGCAGTCAATCAGGCGGCCTTCACCGTCTGCCATTTCGCCCTTATCGAACGCCTGGTAGAACAGGTTGAGCACATCCGGGTGCGCTTTTTCCACTTCATCGAGCAGTACTACCGAGTAGGGTTTCTGGCGAATCGCTTCGGTCAGTACGCCGCCTTCACCGTAGCCAACGTAGCCCGGAGGGGAGCCAATCAGTCGCGAGACGGTATGTTTCTCCTGGAACTCGGACATATTGATGGTGGTCAGGTACTGGCGACCGCCGTAGAGCAGCTCTGCCAGTTGCAGGACGGTTTCAGTTTTACCCACGCCGCTGGGGCCAGCCAGCAGGAACGCGCCCAGCGGGCGTCCCGGACGACGCAGGTCGGCGCGTGCGGTCAGTAGATGCTTATGCAGGCTGGCAATCGCCAGGTCCTGGCCTTTGATGGTGTCACCCAGCCATTTCGTCAGGTCGGTGATGACCGACATTTCATTCTGCGACAGGCGGTTGAGCGGCACGCCGGTCCATTCGGCAATCACCGCCGCAATCTGTTTTTTATCGACGTGCGGGGAGACCAGCAACCGGTCGTTATGCAGGGCGTCCAGTTCGGCAGTGAGCTGGGCCAGCCGCTGTACCGGGGAAACTGTTTCAGCGGTCTCTTCCGGTTGTTCTCTGTCGGCCTCATCAGCCGGTACGGCACCGGTATTATCCTGTTCTGACTCTGACTCTGGCTGCGTATCCTCCACGGTATCTGCGTCCGGCAACGGCGCCGCATCGTCCTCTGCCACGCCCAGTAACTGCTGGCGCAGCGCAATAATCTCCCGGACCAGCGTCTGCTGCTGGTGCCAGGCCGCTTCCAGTTCATCCAGCGCCGTCAGCGTTTCATCATACTGCACCAGCACCTCGGTCATCCGTGATGTGTCGGTACGCAGTCCGATGCGAAGCTCGCGCTCAAGCTGGCGAATTTCCGCCTCCTGCTGGTGGCTCAGAGTGGTCAGCGCCGAGATTTGCTTCGGCGGCGACGACAGGTTGATGGCCACACGGGCGCAGGCGGTATCCAGCACATCAATCGCTTTGTCCGGTAACTGACGCCCGGAGAGATAACGCTCGCTTAATGTCGCAGCGGCCTGCAAGGCGTCATCATCAATCAGCACGCCGTGAGACTGTTCATAGACCGCCGACAGACCGCGCAGAATAATGGTGGCTTCGGCAGCGTTGGGTTCGCTGACCTTCACCAACTGGAAGCGGCGCGACAGGGCGGCATCTTTTTCGAAGTATTTTTTGTACTCGCTCCAGGTGGTGGCGGCGATGGTTTTCAGCTCGCCGCGCGCCAGCGCCGGTTTGAGCAGGTTGGAGATATCCAGCCCGCCCTGCTGGTTGCCCGCGCCAATCAGGGTATGTGCTTCGTCGATAAACAGAATGACCGGCACCGGGGAGGAAATGACCTCCGCCATCAGCCCTTTGAAACGTTTTTCGAATTCACCCTTCACCGACGCCCCGGCCTGCAATGCGCCCAGGTCAAGGGTCATGATATCGGTGTTTTTCAGCTTGTCCGGCACCTGGCCTGCCACGATGCGCAGCGCCAGCCCTTCAATCAGTGCGCTTTTGCCCACGCCCGCTTCGCCCACCACCACCGGGTTGTTTTTACGGCGGCGGCAGAGAATGTCGATCATCAGGTCGATTTCGTGGTCGCGGCACAGTACCGGGTCAAGCCTGCCGTTACGGGCGTCTGCGGTCATGTTTTTGGCATAGCAGGCAAGCAGGGTGTCAGAGGCGTCCGTCATTGTGCCTGCGCCTTTACCGTCTGCATCCGGCACGACTGATTCCGCCGACTCCTGTGTCCACTGCACAAAGTCCTGTTGCAGACGGTCACGGTTAATGCCGGTCAACAGCCGGGCGGCAGCAGGCGGTATATAACGCAGCGGCGAATGCAGCAGGGCCAGCAGCAACACGCCGCCGCGCAGTTCGCTGTGCTGCATCTCAGCCGACGCCAGCAGCCAGCCCTCTTTAAGCCACTCAACCAGCATCGGGGAAAACGCCGGGTAGCTGTCCGCAGAACGGGCGGTTGTGTAGTTCTCTACCGTCAGCGCCTGGCGCAACTCTTCCATGCCAATATCGCCCTGGCGGGTAATAACCCGCAGGTCACTGCGTGGCATGGCGAGCATCTGAATGAGCACATGGCTGACGGTAATTTCCGCTGCCTGCTGACTCATACATTCAGAGGCGGCCATCTCCAGCGCCTGGCGGGAGAACAGGTTCAGCCGTTTTACCAGCGTGGGAAGATCAATCTGGATCATAAACGTCCTTATCGAAGTAATTTGTTTAGCTGGTGCAGGATGTCCTGCGTCTGGCTGTCCAGCCGCAACAGATAGAACAGGTAAAACAACGCCAGCACGACAACGCCACCACAAAAAATATGTTTAACAGTCAGGCGACTGATGAGCTGATAACGCCCGCCCTGGGTTTTTTTGTCCTGGTGTAACAGCGGGAAAGGGGCATCGCCGCGCAGTTTATGCAGAACGTGGTACAGACGGCGGTAGATCTGCTCAAATTCCCCCTGATCCTGTGCTGCCACTTTGTAGCGCCCGCGAAATCCCAGAGAAAAACAGATCCAGAGAAATTCCAGCAGATCCTGGTAACGTTTGGGTTCACGGATCAGGCGCTCCAGCAGGATGAAAACTTTCTCGCCACCCCAGGCTTCGTTGTGGAAATGGACCAGCAATGACTGCTTGATCCACTCGTTCTTGTTTGACCAGCCGTTACCGAGCGCCGCTTCATCAATAAACGTGCAGAGGATGTAGCGAAACGAGATAATCACGCCCGGTTCGTAGCCCTGCTCCTGAAGCAGTTGCTCCACGGCCTGAACATCTGTCACCACCTGAGCAAAAAGATGCTCCGGCATCGTCTGGCTGTTCATGGTTGAAAGGCGCATTACCATACCGAGTAGCGGCGTGGCCGCGTCGATCATCGGATTCAGGCTGTTGCCACGAAGCGCGAGATGGTAGTTGCGCTGGCTTTTTTCGTCGTATCCGGTAAATGGTGGCAGAGACAGTGACCCCTCATCCATCGTCTTACCCTCTTATCGCCCACAGTTGCATGTTCAGATCCGGGAAACTGCCGGATACATGCAGTGCAACGGCCCCGGCGGCAGCCATTTCTGTCCAGGCCTGGCCACTCTTGTCGAGTTCGAAATAGCTGAACCCGGAATGGTAAGGAAGCTGGCGGGGAGCCACCATAAGGGCACGCAATGGAATACCGGGGATCTGCACACTGACCATATTGCGGATTTTTTCCGGCGAGGAAATTTTCGACTGCTGGATAAACTGACGCTGGATCTGATCGACCGGCACGTTTGCCGCCACGGCCAGCACAAAGGTGGCAGATTGCAGCAGTTCTGTGTCATGGATATCGGCCTGCCAGATACCGTCACGCAGATGCAGCGGCAGATTGACCGCTCTTGGCGACAGTACGGTATGTAGCGCCCGTTTGACTTCCGGTAACAGTGTTTTAAATGTTTTGGTCAGATCATGATGATCATACACATCAAGCGGGCAGGGCAGGCGCGACGGCTCGGTAAAGGTCATCAGTTCACCCAGCAACCCAGCAAGATCAAGGTAGAAATCTTCCGGGTGGAGCTGGGATCGGCGGGCGCGATGGGTAAACCGGGTCTGGTTACGGTTAAGTAACTGCAACATCATAAATTCCGCCACATCCGCGATGCCGCTCTGCGCCGGAGAGCCAATACGGTTTGCCAGATCGCTTGCCCGTCCGCCAATGGCCCCCTGTACCTCTTTGAGATAAACACGCAGTTTCTTACTGACCTGAATATTCTGGCAGGAGGGGATAAAATCGTCATCCAACGTCAGGGAGCCATCGGCATGGCGATCGCTGATACGGCAAAGCGGGAGCGTAATATAGGCGCTCATATCTTCTGCACCGCTCATAATGCGCGGCGTCAGTTGACCCAGCGTCAATGTTCGCGCGTCACCTTCTTCTGAATGCAAATCCCGGACATCGGCATAATTCAGCCGGTAACGCCCGATTCGCCGTCCGTCGCTGATTTCATTTCTCACATCACTGGCGACCGGCAGAGCGAGGTAGATATTGCGGCTTCTTTCGTCCGGAAAATTTTGCGGGTGCAGCGGATCGGGCAGTGCGTCCTGGTCGGGGATAGAAAAGACGGTGCCGTCGGGCAGTGTGCCTGACGCGCTGTCAATCATGATCTTACCCTGCGCCAGCAGTTCATTGTTGAGGGTGAGTTCGGTAAATCCCCAGGATAAATCATTCATGGCCCGGAAACGCTGGTTATCCAGGTAGTCGTTGTAACGCTGCTGTTGCTGGAAATGGTGTGGGCGCATCAGCATCCCTTCCTGCCACATCACCTTGTTGCGGGTGGTTGCCATAATTATTCATCCTCTTTTTTCATTTCGATGCTGCTTTGACGTACATGCACCAGCAGGCGGTAATGGTGGCCGGTTCCTTCCACCGTCTCGATTTGTTTCCATTCAGTGGCCTGGTCATCGGAGAAATAGGCCACGACACCAATAAACTGCGTTTTCTCATCCAGCTTTACCGGCGGCAGGGTTTTGATGGTGTCCGGCAACAGGTTGAAATCCTGGTGGTCGATATAGTTTTTACCCAGCACATCCGGTAGCGGCGTACTGGCTATCTGGTCATAGTCGGCTGCCAGCAATTTTGAGTCGTCAGTCAGGTACACCAGTTGCACATCCACGGCGGCTGATTCACCTTCCGCATTGGTATTGGTGTCCGGTTCGGTCAGCAGGGTGACGGTTATTTCCGAAGGTTGCTCCTTCAGGCTCCCGACCTGGATATCCGGGTTTTTGATCACCTCACTGATTTTTTTCGCCGTTTCGCAGCCGGTTAATATGACGCACATCAGCACGCAGGCCAGAAACGCCTTCCTGTTCATGCTTCCGGCTCCCGCTGTTTTTCACGAAGCACCCGGTCATAGACCTGGGCGTAGACCTCGTTAAACAGCATCTCAAACCCCTGCTGGCGATCGGAGGCCAGTTCTTCGTAATAATGGCTGTACATTTGCCATGCTCCGGCATCATCCAGCGGCTGGCGCAGTTCATGGCTGCGGCGGTACTGCACAAAGCGGCGCAGCAGATTTTGTGGTGAGAAAGCATCCAGCAGGACACGAAGCGACTCCACAATCGCTGCCCGGTTAGCTTCTTCGTGGTGGCGGACATTGCGCAGGCTTTCACTGACGGCGGCGGGAGCCGCCAAATGTACCGGGCTTTTACCTTCGGCAAACATTACGTCGAGCGCGGTGGCGTAATCCATGTTCAGGCGCAGCGGGTTATCTTCCAGCGGGCGCAAATGTTTGTCTGAGAGGCTGTTACGCTGCTGCTGCAAATCGAGCAGACCTTTTATTGCGGCCTGTAACGTTCGTCCGGCCTCCTCCAGAAAATCATCCGCATCGTCGGAATTGCTCATGGTAAGCGAGCCGCCAAGACCGCGCAGTAAGGGGGTGACCGCAAGGTGGCGTTGCGCCATTTCTGCCGCAGAGACGTCGTCATTACGATCGCCGGGGCTGGCATAAATGGGCGGCAGATCCATAAACGGAGTATTGATCCCCCCATTACTTGCCGGATCGGACAGCGGTGCCGATGGCCGGACAGCCGCAATGCCTGAAAGCGGATCGCCCGTGGTAATCAGGCTTTCGGACTGAAGTGCCTGGAGTGGATCGGCAGAAAAACCGTTTACCACGGTGTCTGCAAGTTGGTGCCGGTGAGTCATTCCCGGATAGTGTGGCGTACCCTCCGTTGATAGCAGGGTATCCGTGAGCATATCGCGATTGGTAACGATGGTTTCGGGAGTGGCCATTTCCTCATCGTAATGGGGAATATCTCCCCGGTTCAGATGAACCCTCACCATCAGCCGTCCGATCTGGATCTCATCGCCCTGGCGCAACTGTATTAGGTCTGATGTTGCTGTGACTTTTGCCTGATTCAGCCACAGTTGTGCCGTCTGCGGGCGCAGACAAAATGTGCCATCGTGCAGGATAACGGTAAAAGCCTGGGCCGGAATGCTCTGCTGACGATCCTGTACCGACCAGTGGCATTCGGGGCCATGGCCGACATTTCCCTGCTGTGTGAACAGACAGCGCGCCGCCCGTCCGCTTTCCAGCTCACTGCCGTTAATGACCTGCAATGAAAGCGTCTGTAGTTTCTCTTCCGGCATATTCTGCTCCGTGATTATCATAATTTACGACCGTACCCTGATGGTGACTGAGGGTCGTTCTTCCGGTGTGCCGAGGAAGCTGGTCCAGCCCAGCAGCGCACTTTTGTTATCGCCCAGGCGCATTGCGCCCACCTGCTCCGGCGCCAGCCCCAGATGTAAGTCCCAGGCAAGCTGATCGCGCAGGATGAAGGACACGAACATCGTCAGTGGCAGGAAGTTTTCGCCGGACGGCAGAAAAGAGAGGAACTGTTTTCGGGTCAGGCTGGTAATACTGAGCTGGAATTTTCCGCTGAGATCGGGCACTCGTGTACCCAGAACAAAGTTGCCCAGTACCGATCTTCCCGCCAGTTTTTCGCCATTTTTAAGAGAATAGCTCCCCAGACTATTTTGCTGATCCGGTTCAATATCCACCTTGCGACGTTGCCAGTTTTGCAGCGTCACTTCTGACAAATCAAAGCAGTGGGACACTAGGCCACAGATTATCTCCGGGGATCGTCCCGGATTTGCCAGGATCCCGGAATACGCCAGCATTTTGCTGTGATTAATCGCCAGCTTATCGCGAAGCTGGCGGTGGCCCAGCCCGACAAGGGAGTACATGCGCTGCGAGAACGCATCCACACCGCCGTTACGAAAACTGATGTGATAGCGGTACTTACGCCAGATATGCCAGACAAACTGGGTCAGGCGGTGGCTGAACATATCCAGAAAATCACCTACCGGACTTTGTTCATGTACCGCTTTCCAGGCCAGGTGATCGAGGTAATAACCGGGGAGAGGCGACTGGCTCCCCTGTAACCCCATAAAGGTGGTAGTCATCCTGAATGCCCCTGACGTATCCCGTTTCAGCGCACTGATATCACTGCACGGGAAGGCAAGGCTGGCATCGGCGCTGAAACGCAGGGTTTCCTGTGCCGGATCGTCGCGCAGGGATAATTCTGGCGTCCCCTTTTCACCCTTTGCCAGGCGGTGCAACAGCTCCGCCATCGCAAAAAAATTGTAAGAGCAGGCATTATGGAAAACCTGTGCCAGCGGATCATTCTGCTCTTTATCTGCCGGGGGATTTCCCGGACTCAGATAAGAGGATGCTGCCCGGTTCTTTCCGTCCATTTCCATGTCTCCTGGCTTTCTGTGTTCACAACGGTCAGCATGTGGAATGAGTTAACGCTGGCGTACAGCGACAGAAAATGCGAAAGCACCGTACCGAGCAGATACATTTCCCCTTCACAGACAAACGGCTCCGGGTGCAGATACAGCGTGGAGGCCAGCCCCCGGACGGGAATGCCCGTAAACAGGCGATCGACAGGGCGGGTCTCCAGACGCTCAATGGCATCCAGCTTTTGTTGTGACAGCCGCGCCGTCTGCGGATGATGGATTGCGTGGCGATCAAAGTTGGCGATGACCTGCTTCAGCGCGTCCGTATCCAGTAATGACAGATAATTCAGGTTCATGGCGGAGAGCAGGGACCAGTGCAGGCTGCCATCAATGACCGGCCAGAGCGGTTGCGTCGGGCGGGTAATGTTGCGAAATGAAGCAACAGCCGCATTTTTACCGGTTGTGCCGGTGATATCGCCGGAACGAATTTGTGACGGAAGCTCACGGTTGGTACAGGTCAGCGATACCGAAACCACTTCATTACTGAGCAGCGATTCGTCTGACGGATAACTGCCATCAGCATGTATAAAAGCAAGGGTATGATCAAAGCCGCGATGGAACAGGGATGTTTTGGTCCGGTGATGCCAGTACACCACTTCCCGCTTCCGGCTGTATTCCATCTGATGGCTGAAACTTTCAAAGGCAGGCCACTGGCGCGCGGCCTGCGTCGAAACAGGACGCCCCAGATCTTTTTTCCTGAACATATCCTGCACCTGGCTTATCACGCCGTTAACGGAAAAGACATCGTAATGTTCCGGATAATGGCGGCTGGGAACCAGCGGATAGTCTGCCCGCCGGTTGTCCAGCGTGATGGCTTCTGCATGGTGGATAAATAAATTAATGGCAGGCGCGCAATACAGGCGCAGGGAGTCGCGGCGCAACCGGATGTCCACGGGCAATGGGCGCGAAAAACGCAGTTGCAGGGTAAAGGATTCACCCTGCAATCCGTCAGGCAACGCCGGGCAACCACAAAGATCAAAAAAGAGAAACGCATCCGGGTAACAGAAATACTCCTGAAGGATCCGGTAGCCGCTGTGGACGTTTTTCGGCCAAGGCAGCATGGCATCCTGCGGCTCAAAACCGACAGCTTTCAGCATAAACTCAGGCAGGCGAATATGCTGTTCACCCACAGTCAGGTCGGCACCCTGCAAGTATTCACAGAACCATAAATAAAGCTGGTTACGGGTATAGTTGTCGTCATTGCCGAGCCAGAAGCGAAGTTTGTTCAGATCCAGCGTGCGGAAGTCCGTTCCCGGTGCGACCGAAAAGGTGATGTTGATAACACCATTACGGGTCGTACTGCGGTTTTCAATCTGCTCCAGGCGAACGGGCAGCAGCCAGATATCCCGGCAGAGGGTGAAGGTACAGGGAGGCGGCTCCTCCTTTTTAGCATCGGAGGGCAGCACTTCATCGACTCTGATTTCCCCGGCGTTGGTTGTAAACTGCTCATTACGGGGGATTAACACCGGCACAGAAGACTTATCCATATCCGGCGTATATTCAATAAGGGTCATTGCCGGAACCGGACGCAGGTAATTAGGCCAGAGCATCTTAATAAGCCCGTGCGTCAGTTCTGGGAATTCATCCTCAATTTTCTGGCGGAGATTGCCGGTAAGAAAAGCCACGCCTTCCAGCAGGCGTTCAATATCCGGATCCGCATCTTTTTCGGCCAGGAAGCGGGCAAGATGGGGTTTTTCCGTTGCCAGCAGCTTGCTGAGCTGGCGCAGGTAATCGAGTTCTTCCCGGAAATAGCGTTCTTCAAATTCCATCTGTCAGTCCACCCGATAATGCTGGCTGCCATTCGGTGCCATATCAAATTCAAGCACTTCATGTGTTTCGTTAAATGTCACCCAGGCTGTAATATGAAACGTCATATCCAGCGGGCTGGTGGCGGATGAAACCACAGCCTGCACTTCAGCGTGTGAGATCCGGGGTTCATAGCGTTCTATACATTGCGCGATGGCCAGACTCATTGATTCGCGGAAGTTTTCAGCCCCTTCCGGTTCATCAATGCCCAGTTCAGGCGCACCCCGGCAACTACCGGACCGGGTATTAAGAATGTTTCGCAGGTTCTGGCGAATGGACTGCCTGAGCGCATGAATACTGCTTCCCTGCCAGTTTCTGGCCGGTGAGGCTTCCATACGCTCAAAAAGAGAACCTGTGGTTCTTTCCCGATCCGGTATCATGGCGTGTTACTCCCTGTCTAACCGGCCAACCAGGGAAAGCTCAAAGTTTGCCCCCATAAATTTAAAATGGGGCCGCACGCTCAGCGCGACCTGGTACCAGCCGGGTTCGCCTTCCACATCCATAACCTCAACTCTGGCAGCACGCAGAGGCTTGCGGCTGCGCACGTCCGCAGGCGGGTTTTCCTGGTCGGCAACATACTGACGGATCCAGGTATTAAGCTCCCTCTCTAAGTCGCTCCTTTCTTTCCATGACCCCAGTTGCTCACGCTGCAACACCTTGATGTAGTGCGCTAACCGATTGATGATGAAGAGATAAGGAAGCTGCGTACCCAACTTATAGTTGGTTTCTGCGTCTTTACCCGGAAAGTGCTTCGGTTTTTGTACCGAGTTTGCAGAGAAAAAGGCTGCATTATCAGAGTCTTTACGCATGGTAAGGGTGATAAAACCCTCTTCAGCCAGTTCAAATTCGCGGCGATCGGTGACCAGCACCTCGGTTGGGATTTTGGCCTGAATCTGACCCATCGTTTCGAACAGATGCACCGGCAGATCTTTCACTGCACCGCCGCTTTGCGGACCGATGATATTTGGACACCAGCGGTATTTGGCAAAACTGTCTGCGACATTGCACGCCAGCATCCAGGCCGTATTACCCCACAGATAATCTTCGTGATTCCGGCTGACATCTTCGTGATAGTTAAAGTTCTTAACAGGGTTATCTGTTGGTGAATAAGGCTGGCGAAGCAGGAAGCGGGGTGCCGTAAGCCCTAAATAGCGCGAATCTTCCGAGTCACGCAGGGCGCGCCATTTGGTGTAGGCCGGACCTTCAAAGATGGCATAAAGATCTTTGATATTAGGCAGTTCGGTCCACGAGTTCAGCCCCATAAACTCCGGGGAAACGGAGGACAGGAACGGTGCGTGCGCCATTGCGCCCACAGCACTGACGTATTGCAGCAGTTTCATGTCAGGTGCGGTATTTTTGAACTCATAAGCGCCCAGCACGGCAGCGATGGGTTCACCACCAAACTGTCCGAATCCGGACGAATAAACGTGTTTATAAAATCCGGACTGAATAATTTCTGGGGCAAATTCAAAGTCTTCCAGAAGTTCCTGCTTCGTGACATGAAGCACGTTGACCTTGATGTTTTCACGGAAATCAACGCGATCCACCATGGTTTTCAGTGAGCGCCAGAACGACTCGACCTGCTGAAAGGCAGGCGCATGGATGATGACATCCATCTGGCGGCTGATGCGTTCATCTATATCTGCAATCATGCTGTCCACGGCCAGTTTATTGACCGGTTCGGCAGATGCAGTGGATTGCAGGATGCTGGCAATAAAGGCTGTCACACCCTGGCGGGCAACGTCATAACCTTCCGAACCGGGCTGAATACGGGTCTGTGCCATGATTTGATCAAGCAGCGACGATGCCTGCTCAGGCTGCCCGGCATGACTGGAAACGAGTTCCTCTTCCTGTAAAGACATACTGAAAATCCTTCTGTTTTAGCTGTGTTTCTGAAACCGGCTTTTCGCCGTCAGTGAAGTACGCGCTGCCAGTGCGACGCGCTCTGCTGAAACTCACAAAAATGGATAATCTCATCCAATAGATCACTGATACGGCGATCCAGTGTTGTAATCAGCGCAGCCACACCATCCTGGTTGATTTCAACGGACGGGCTGAAACATACCTGGTAAACCACCTGCAGAATGTCTGCAACAGAGAGGTGGTATGTCCCGGAGATATTTTTGTGTGCCGTCATGCCTGGATAACCCTGTTTAATGAAATAGTGGTGGTTATTTATTGCTCACCTGGCCGATTTCTTTGAGCAACTGCTCGCGGGACTCTTCATTTTCCAGTAATGCCTGGAGCTGGGTACGGAATGCCGGAAGGTTACCCATCGGCCCCTTCAGTGCAGTCAGTGCTTCACGCAGTTCCAGCAATTTATTCACTTCCGGAACCTGCCGGGCCACGCTATCTGGTGAAAAATCATCCAGTGATTTGATATTCAGCGCCACATTCAGTTCATCGTCTGTTGTGCTTCCCTTCAGCGTGGCGGGGACAGTAAAATTGAGGCCAATGGCTGCTTCAGCCATCACTGCACCGAAATTGTGCTTGTTAACGGAAACTGCCTGACGTTCATCCAGTGGGGATGTTTCCTGCGTATTTCCGGTATCGCCGACAACGAGCATGTTAAGCGGAAGTTCCACTTCAGCCGTCTGGCCATCTGTTTTTGGGACATACGATATATTAATACGCTCGCGAGGCGCGACGCTGCCTTCAAATTTTTTGCTCATAAAAGTGATCCGTCATGTTATCTCGTACAGGCCATGAACACGGCATATTTGTACCGCAAAAAAATATCGGCAATGCCGCCCTAATGGCGGTGAAAATAAAATCACCACTCCTTCATCACCCCGCATTTTACGCTTCAAAATAAATAAGAAAAGGACTTTTTATCGATCGTAAAGAGGGGTATTCTGCAAGCGTTAAATAGATTGTGTGAACCTGTGCAATTCGCGTCAGGTGTATTATGGCAATAATTTAAATATAGTGTTTTTATGTAACTTATTGAATTATACAATAATTTCATTAAACATAAGCTAATCTGATGATTGCTTGTTTATATATTTGTTTTGTGATTGATTAAGTGGGTATTTTTAAGGAATATCTCAAAAATTATCAAAATGATAATTCAGAAAGGATAAATACAATATTTATTCATGATTCAGCTTTGGCCATTTTATGGAGGCAATACGGACTTTGAACAGTTGGGTATGGTTATCCAGATA
>NZ_CAOLGM010000076.1:0-21420 GCF_948475835.1 uncultured Escherichia sp.
GACTATATACTATGCAAAAAATTATATACATCCTGCCGGGAGCATTTTTGCTGCGATTCAAAAAAAATGAGAGTCTCCTAAAGTTTCCTTCGATAATATCAATGCTTAATATCAATCTTCTTTTTAATCCACTAAATCTTCCGGGAATGGGAAGTGGTGTGCTTGAAGATATTATGAGTATTCCAGATAGTTCACTTAGAAAACGTCTCGGGTATGAGGTTTTAAGCTTCTCACTACAGGCACATTCATTGAGCCAGGAATGTATTGATAAGTTGGACATTTTTTTCGCTGACGATCTGTTTAAATATGAGTCAGTATGCATCGCCGCGATGGAACATTTAAAAAGTAAAGCAACGGCCCCTATACAAAACGGACCGTTGCCAGCATAAGAATTAACGGTGTGCCAGTTCGGCGTCGTCTTCGCTATCCAGAATGGCTTTATCGGTTTGCTTCAGCCACTGGCTGGTCAGCGTGCCAGCTGTCATCGAGCCACTAACGTTTAGCGCCGTACGGCCCATGTCGATAAGCGGTTCAACGGAGATTAACAGCGCCACCAGGGTTACTGGCAGGCCCATCGCAGGCAGCACAATCAGTGCGGCGAAAGTTGCACCACCACCGACACCGGCAACGCCTGCGGAACTAACGGTAACAATACCGACCAGCGTCGCAATCCACATCGGGTCCAGCGGGTTAATGCCAACCGTAGGCGCAACCATCACCGCCAGCATTGCCGGATACAAACCGGCGCAGCCGTTCTGACCAATGGTTGCACCGAAAGAGGCGGCGAAACTGGCGATGGATTCAGGAACGCCCAGACGACGCGTTTGTGCTTCCATATTCAGTGGGATAGACGCAGCACTGGAACGGCTGGTAAAGGCAAACGTCAGCACAGGCCATACCTTACGGAAGTACTTCAGCGGACTCACGCCATTAATGCCCAGCAGAATGCCATGCACTGCAAACATAATCAGCAGACCGAGGTAGGACGCGACAACGAAACTTCCCAGTTTGATGATGTCTTGCAAGTTAGAACCTGCAACCACTTTGGTCATTAGAGCCAGAACGCCGTAAGGGGTCAACTGCATGACAAGGCGAACCAGTTTCATCACCCAGCTTTGTAGGGTATCGATAGCGGCTAAGACGCGTTCACCTTTCGGCGCATCATCCTTCAGCAGTTTCAATGCAGCTACGCCGAGGAATGTGGCAAAAATTACCACGCTGATAATTGACGTCGGATTGGCTCCGGTAAGATCGGCAAACGGGTTTTTCGGGATAAAGGACAAGACCAGCTGCGGAACGCTCAGATCAGAGACTTTACCAACATAGTTACTTTCAATGGCGTTCAGACGTGCAGTTTCTGCACCACCCTGAACCAGACCTTCAGCCGTCAAACCAAACAGGTTGGTGACCAGCACACCGACCAGCGCCGCAATCAGCGTGGTAAACAAAAGCGTACCGATGGTCAGAAAACTGATTTTGCCTAACTGAGATGCGTTATGCAGACGGGCAACCGCGCTCAGAATAGAGGCGAAGACTAACGGCATAACGATCATTTGCAGCAGTTGAACATAGCCGTTACCAACGATGTTAAACCACTGTACAGAATCTTTAAGTACCTGGCTGTCAGAACCATAAATGGTATGCAGGGCAAGGCCAAAAACCACACCCATCACCAGACCCACCAGCACTTTTTTCGCCAGACTCCACTGTTTATGGCGGGTCTGAGCCAGCGCAAACAGCAGTACAACGAACACCACGATGTTCGCAATTAATGGAAAGTTCATCCCCGTTCTCCTGATCTTATTATTTCTATCACTGCGTAGCAGTCATAGTGTTGGCGCAAGATTAACAGAACTGTGAGCTGGCTCTTATATTCAAATGGAATTGCTTATTCCAGAAAGGTGATTTTTGCCTTTTTAGTATTCAACCTGATGCTTAATAAGCCGATGAAACTGGATCTGCAAGGTATTGATCATTTGCGATGACCAACGAACAGCGCTGTTCTCGGGTAATGAATGGGGCATCCATACCGACCAGACAAATAATGCCATGCAGATAAAACGTTCCAGTTGGTTGCCCTTTTGGGGAACCAGGATAGGCAAGCGGAAACGCCAGCGGCATGGCCAGAGCAGGGGAACACCGGCGGGTGTCAGCATATCGGCAAGTATGTGGCTCAAATAACCCAGCACCATTCCTTGTAGCGCATCAGCCGGAATGAACCAGCCTTCCGGAACCTTAAGGTAAAAGGTTGCCAGCAGCGCAAATACCGCCAGCAGACTGTGGGTAAAACCACGATGCCCAAAAGCGCGGGCGATCGGTTTTGATATCCATTTTAATCGCTGCCCAAGAAACGACTTTGGGTGATCGATGTCCGGTAACAAACACGTCAGGATTGCGGAAGGGACAATATGCCACCAGTCACCCTGTGCCAGCACGGGCGTCAGCTCGGCATTTTTGGCAAATACCGCACAAGCAATAGAAAAGAGAAGGTGACCTTCCGCCGTCATGATAAAACTCACTAAACTGTCGATACGTACAGTATAGGATTTTTATACAGTGCACGGAAGTGGTGACGGTGTAACTCTTTCTCTTAAATTGACGATTAATCCGTCAGTTGAATGCAAATTCAGATAAAGAACCAGGGGCAGCGAGATCACTGCCCCTAGTCATTAACCGAGAAGGTCTTTTGCGGTGAGTTCTGTCAGCGATGAGAGTTTGACGTTTGCTAATACAAAACGTGGATCATTTTGCGCTTCTGGCGCAGGAACGACAATGGAACGCATGCGGGCTGCTTTAGAGGCGATCATGCCATTTACTGAATCTTCCAGCGCTACGCAGGTCAGTGGGTCAACGCCCAGTTTTGCTGCGCAGTCGAGATATACTTGCGGATGCGGCTTGCTGTAAGGCAGTTTTTCAGCCGAGGCGAGGGCATCGAAACTGTCGCGTAAGTCAAACATGGTCAACACTTTTTCCAGCATATGTAGTGGTGACGCGGAGGCCAGTCCCACCAATAAACCTTGTTCTTTGCATAACGCAACGGCTTCGCGCACGCCTGGTAATAATGGACGTGTCTCTTCAACCAGTGAAATGGCACGGGCAATAACCCGTTCTACTACTTCCTGACGGCTTGGCCCATTCCACGGTTGCCGGGCGTACCAAAGATCGACCACCATATCGATGCGTAAACCTAAGGTGTCCGGCAGCTCGTTACGACGGGAGATATCCACCCCCAGGCTTGCCATCACATCCAGTTCGGCTCGATCCCATAAAGGTTCTGAGTCGATAAGTAATCCATCCATATCAAAAATTGCAGCAAGAATCTGACGCGGGGTTGACATTACAACCTCTCCTTTAGAGCATTATGTGTAAGGTATTAAGCCGTGCTTATGATTAAGCGCCTATCATATCGCCTTTAAAGAATGGGCGAAAACAGATATCTACAGGTAAACTAAGTGAAACGACGCGTCTTAATCAAGGAGAACTCATGACGTATCAACAAGCTGGACGCATTGCTGTTTTGAAAAGGATTTTGGGTTGGGTGATTTTTATACCTGCATTGATCTCTACATTGATTTCTTTGCTGAAATTTATGAATACCCGGCAGGAAAACCAGGAAGGCATTAATGCGGTCATGCTCGACTTTACTCATGTCATGATCGATATGATGCAGGCGAATACGCCTTTTTTGAATCTGTTCTGGTATAACTCCCCGACGCCCAATTTTAATGGTGGCGTGAACGTTATGTTCTGGGTGATTTTCATCCTGATTTTTGTCGGACTGGCGTTGCAGGATTCCGGTGCCCGGATGAGTCGCCAGGCGCGCTTCTTGCGGGAAGGTGTTGAAGATCAACTCATTCTGGAAAAAGCCAAAGGGGAAGAGGGGCTAACGCGTGAACAAATTGAGTCCCGTATTGTTGTTCCGCACCATACTATTTTCCTGCAGTTTTTCTCACTATATATCCTGCCGGTTATTTGTATTGCTGCAGGTTATGTGTTCTTTTCTCTGCTTGGGTTTATTTAATCAAAAGGCCGCACGGAGCGGCCATTATCCTCAACCCATATCATGCTGCTAATAATCTATCCAATGACTGCTGAGCAATAACCAAATGCTGACCGCCAAATAATCTTGCACGATTTAACAGCGTGTAGAGTTGGTAAACCGGTTGACGTTCAAGGAAATCGGCAGGTAGCGGGGATACTGACTGATAGCCGTCATAGATTTGTGGCGGCTGTTCAGTATGCAGCGGTAACATCGCCAGGTCGCACTCTCGGTCACCCCAGTAGCAGGCAGGGTCGAAAATGTACGGGCCATCCGGACCCAGCGCACAGTTGCCGGACCATAAATCGCCGTGCAACAGAGAAGGCTGCGGTTGATGCGAGGCCAGACGCTGCTGAATATGCTCGACGATGGCGTCGATATTGCCGAAAGCGATCCCTTTCTCTGCTGCCAGTTCCAACTGCCAGCCAATCCGTTGTTCAGCAAAAAACGTTGACCAGCGACGTTGCCAGGTGTTGGGCTGTGGAGTTGTGGAGAGCGAGTTATCAAAATCGAGGCCAAATTGTGGTTGGTCACTCCATTGATGTAAACGCGCAATTTGCTGACCAAGAATAAATGCGCTATGCGCATCCAGCGGACGAGGTGGGAGATAATCCATCACCAGAAAACTGTAGTCACGGTCAGCGCCTACTGCCCAAACCTTAGGCACGGTGACGGTTTTACTACGCGACAGTAACTCCAGTTGGTCGGCTTCGGCGGTAAAACCGGGAAGCAGTTCCCTTTCATCACATTTGACGAAAAAGTCATGTCCTGCATAGCGCAAATGCCATGCGGCATGGACTTCTCCGCCAGGCAGTTCATTACGCAGTTCGATTTCGCCTTCACCTAACTGCTCGCTCAAAAGACGACTGATTGCCTGCCACATGATGTCTCTCCCATGTTGTCTGCCAGATCATAAGGTTAGCGCAAGAATGCGGTGTAAAAACACGAGCTAACGCACACCACAGACTGATTATTGCCCAAAAACCATTTATTTTCTGTTGCTATTCCATTCCTCCCAGGTCGTGATGGTGATTTCAGGATCTTTGCCGGTTGCACTTTGGGTAAGCCCCGAAACCAGTTCTCTAATTTCTTCTTCACTTTGGGTACTGATAAGTCCAAAAGTGTTAGTCCCCAGCTCATGGATATTTCCCTCATCATCCGTCATGGTGAGCAAAAAACCGTCGCGAGTCAGGTAATTATTCAACTCGTTAATTTCAGTCAATGTATCCTCATGCAACATGACGGTTATGACATAACGGACAAGATCGCCACTGGCCATAGTTCACCCCTTTGTTATCACATGACTTTTGAGCATAGTCGGAGAAACGCGTTGCCGACAGGTTGGTGGTGATTCCCCCAATGCTGGGGGAATGTTTTTGTTAGCGGGAAAGGTAAGCGTAAATTTTTTGCGTATCGTCATGGGAGCACAGACGTGTTCCCTGATTGAGTGTGGCTGCACTCCCCGCAGCTACGCCAAAACGGACCATCTCTTCAAGAGAGGCATTTTCTGCCAGTTTCAGTGTCATCGCGCCGACCATGCTGTCACCAGCGCCAACGGTACTCTGGCTTTTCACCGGTGGTGGCACCACCTGAATGCAGTTTTCACTATCAACACCCAGCGCTCCTTGTGGACCAAGGGAAACGACAACCCGTTTGGCCTTGCCGCTATTAACGATTTCCTGCGCGGCTTTGCGGACATCGTCTGGCTGGGTGAGTTCGCGATTCACCAGCGCACTGAGTTCTTTTTGGTTAGGCTTAACCAACTCGATGTTACCAATCGCCAGTGCTGCACTTAACGCTTCGCCAGAACTGTCGATGATGCAGCGGATCCCTTGGTTTTGCGCAGCGGAAATCAGTTGGGTTAATTTTTCCAGCTTCACACCTGGCGGCAGGCTTCCGCTTATGACCAGGATGGCCCCGGATTCAATTTCCAGAACTTGCTCTTCAAGCTGGCGAAACTCATCTTCATTTAATGCCGCGCCTGGCATAACAAAACGATACTGCTCACCGCTTGCTTCCACATGTACGTGTAAATTCTGCCGGGTCCAGTCTTTGGCTTCTACAGTAGCGACGGGGACATTTTCATCCGCCAACAGAGAAACCAGGTGTTCGCCGGTCGCGCCACCCGCCGGGAAGATCGCTGTGGCACTGCCTCCAAGATGGGCAATGGCGCGGGCGACGTTGATGCCGCCGCCCCCGGGTTCGAACACCGGTGCGGTACAGCGCAGTTTTCCTTCGGGATAAATTTGCGGGGTAATTGTTGCGCTATCGAGAGAGGGCGCAAGTGTCAACGTATAGATACGTACCATCATTTCCTCCTATAGGCTGATTTCAGTCTGGCACCGAATCAGCCGAAAGTGAAGAAATTAACAATATGATTTATTAGAGCTTTATTTAAAATTTTGCAGATAAATATATATAAATAAAAATCTGTTTTCGCCACATGCTTATTCAAAAAATGAAATAAGAATACATTGCTAAGTTATTCGCGCCTTTTTATAATTCGTTACCTTTCCAGGGACGCTAATCTTTGATCCTTAAGAAAGTTTCCGGGACCGCGATGGTCTCTTTTTTTGTTGTACGGACTCTTGATAAATGAAGCTTTTGAAGACAGTTCCTGCCATCGTTATGTTGGCGGGGGGCATGTTTGCGTCACTGAATGCAGCTGCCGATGATTCCGTTTTTACTGTCATGGACGATCCTGCCAGCGCTAAAAAACCTTTCGAAGGTAATCTGAACGCAGGATATCTTGCACAATCAGGCAATACGAAAAGCTCCTCACTTACGGCTGACACCACCATGACCTGGTATGGACAAACCACTGCCTGGTCGCTGTGGGGGAACGCCAGTAATACTTCTTCTAATGATGAGCGTTCTTCAGAAAAATATGCGGCGGGCGGGCGTAGCCGTTTTAATTTAACTGATTATGACTATTTATTTGGTCAGGCAAGCTGGCTGACAGACCGTTATAACGGCTATCGAGAGCGCGATGTGTTGACCGCGGGTTATGGTCGTCAGTTTTTGAATGGCCCGGTACACAGTTTCCGCTTTGAATTCGGTCCAGGTGTGCGTTACGACAAATATACCGACAATGCCAGTGAAACTCAGCCGCTGGGCTATGCCTCCGGTGCTTATGCATGGCAGTTGACTGACAACGCTAAATTTACGCAGGGTGTTTCCGTCTTTGGCGCGGAAGACACAACGCTGAACTCCGAAAGCGCATTAAATGTTGCTATTAATGAACATTTTGGACTGAAAGTGGCTTACAACGTCACATGGAACTCTGAACCTCCAGAGTCTGCACCGGAACATACCGATCGTCGGACAACCTTATCGCTGGGCTACAGCATGTAAAATTATCTGCCGGACCGTGTTATGCGGTCTGGCTGTCTTCGTTTGTCACTGCTCAGCCCCAAATCATTGCTGCCCAACGTAGCAACAACATAGCGCCACAGATTGCCAGTAGCACCACCACCATCTTCCAGTGTTTTTTATCAAAGCGTTTAGTCGGCATACCAGTGTCCTGCATATCTCTTGTGCGTGATAACGGAGTGTAACAAAAGGGACAGGCATCAAGGGATTTTTTGTTATTACAGCCGTCGGGTGGCGTTGTACACCTGATCACTGTTTCTGCGTTTTATGAAAAAAATAAAATTATGTATCGATATACAAATATCATAAATAGCTGGTTATAAATACGTTTTTAGTTCATCAGCACTAAAACTCAGGCTTTGGCTGATTGCATTAATAGCAGCATAATATGTTTCTACAGTTTTATAATGATTATGATGAATGGCTATATGAACAGCTGACATGTTTTCATGATTTTTAGCGGCCAACAGTGTGAATAATTGACGTTGACTAAAAGAATATTTTTTTGCAAAAGTACTCAGTGTTGATATATAAGATAACACGACGTCTTTATTACCCTTGCTCATGGCGATGTATAAAGCAGGGGTTCCATGTGCTGTCGCGCCTTTTAATAAGTCCATGATGTTGATTTTGCTGAGTTTATATTTAACGGCGATCCCATAAACTTTAGAGAGGAACCGTGTGAAACACAAAGGGTGATTATTTTCCATTGCAGCAAATAACCCTGGTTCACCATCACGTGTTTTCATGGCTAAAATATCCATCACCATTTTTTTGTTTAAAAGTTCTTGTGCTATTGGAGTGGTTAATGCATTCAGAAAGATATCGATTATTTCATCGAATCCATACAACATGGAGATATAGAGTCCAGGTGTTTCGTTAGCACTTTTAGTTTGAAGTAATTTAACCAGATTATCTTCATGAATGATATGATTGTATACCAGTGACTGGATTTCTTGCATAAATATTTTTACGTTGTCAGTTTGTCCGTTCATCATAGCCAGAAATAAAGCAGGTGTACCAACGCTATTCTGCGCAGTTATTATTTCAATGATTTCTTTTTCAGGGAGTATGGGCAACTGTTTGAATAGTGTAATAAGCTATTGAGTCTGGCCTGTGGCCATTATTAACAACATTGCCGATGGATGTATAGGGGCAAATGGCATTCGTGTCGTGATACCCGCTAAAATAGCAACTGGAACTCCCTCAGGTAATAGAGGAAGAATAGCAATTGCACAGTTGCGAACATACCTATCAGCCCAGGTCTGAGCATCGGGAGCTGAACTGATGAACTTATCAAGCGAGAGAAAGCGCCGTGCTGTCCTGTGGGTGCCTCTGACGGCAACGTTGGTATCGTTCGGGTCGTAAAAAGACACAACATAATTTAATTGTCCATACACTGACTGCTTTATTCGTAGCCTTACTGACAAAGTATGATTGTCTATATATAAAATCGCGGACATATGACTGACATTGTTTGCCATCATTCGACAAAAGAAAATATCTAAAGCGAAGCCAAAATCCTTACTCGCGATAACGCGACTCCCTGCAGGAGGATGGCGAAGTAATGCTCTGAACTCCGCATCCCGGACTAAGGGGATATGCTGCTGTATGGATTCAACGGAGGAGTAATGTTTAATCAGGTTGACTTTGCCTTTTCCATTTCTCAATGAATCAAGGGCGTATTGCAATGACAGATGGCGACAAAAAATAGCGTCAGAAGGAGATTGCAAAAAACATGCACTACCATTGAGATTTACTGTTGGGTGTATAGTTTTTTCTCTATGGATTTTTTTAGACAGTTTCATACAATGGTTACGATCTTCAGCAGTTAACTGTTCCTGTTCAATATAATCCAGTATGCTTCGCAAATGGTTAGCTTTAATAGGCGTGGTTTCCAGTAATAAGGAAATGAAATCTTTTTTATAGTGTAATGTAATGAGTATATTTTCTGCATGGATGGGTGAAGTGGCAAAGTTAATGGTAAAAAGGGCAGTGGAATAACAATTTTGTGATATTTTTCGACAGTTTGCGGTAAATTCCTGAATAACACAGTATGACAGCATCGAGCTTAAGTCAGAGGTATCAAGTAGGGTGATGAGCTGGCGCGCAAATTTATTAATAGGCTCTGATGAAGGTGTTGGTATGTCGCTATCGATGTGCAATCTATGAGGAGACTTATAATGAGTTCTGATAATGATATCGTTTTGACTCATAATCTATTCGCCTTATATATATCTGGAGGTTTTGAGGATGATGATTAATTATTATCGCCAGAACGAAATGTGCACGAAAAATTGTTATAAGAATTGTGTCACTTTTATCATTGTGATATGACCACTTCGTCATTAATCTCATGAGCGTTTAAAATACTACCGCCAAATCACGCAACGAACTTTGCTGGATTCAGTTTATGCTGCTGTAAATCCGCTCGCAGTAAACCTTTCAGACGCACCGTGATGTTATCAGTGGTTCTTTAAGCGTTTTGCTGGTGTACTCACTACAAACGAATTGCGAATCGAATCAATGTGAAACGGAAAGGTACAATCTCCCTTTTTTTAGTGTTAACATCGCTCAACCGGGTGGAAGGTGAGAGGTTAATGTCTTTCATTTGTGTACCTGATTGCGAACCAATTTAGCATTTGTTGGCTAGATGGTTTCGCAATGAACTGTTAATAAACAAATTTTTCTTTGTATGTGATCTTTCGTGTGGGTCACCACTGCAAATAAGGATATAAAATGCCTGTTATAACTCTTCCTGATGGCAGCCAACGCCATTACGACCACGCTGTAAGCCCCATGGATGTTGCGCTGGACATTGGTCCAGGTCTGGCGAAAGCCTGTATCGCAGGGCGCGTTAATGGCGAACTGGTTGATGCTTGCGATCTGATTGAAAACGACGCACAACTGTCCATCATTACCGCCAAAGACGAAGACGGTCTGGAGATCATTCGTCACTCCTGTGCGCACCTGTTAGGGCACGCGATTAAACAACTTTGGCCGCATACCAAAATGGCAATCGGCCCGGTTATTGACAACGGTTTTTATTACGACGTTGATCTTGACCGCACGTTAACCCAGGAAGATGTCGAAGCACTCGAGAAGCGGATGCATGAGCTTGCTGAGAAAAACTACGACGTCATTAAGAAGAAAGTCAGCTGGCACGAAGCGCGTGAAACTTTCGCCAACCGTGGGGAGAGCTACAAAGTCTCCATTCTTGACGAAAACATCGCCCATGATGACAAGCCAGGTCTGTACTTCCATGAAGAATATGTCGATATGTGCCGCGGTCCGCACGTACCGAACATGCGTTTCTGCCATCATTTCAAACTAATGAAAACGGCAGGGGCTTACTGGCGTGGCGACAGCAACAACAAAATGTTGCAACGTATTTACGGTACGGCGTGGGCAGACAAAAAAGCGCTTAACGCTTACCTGCAGCGCCTGGAAGAAGCCGCGAAACGCGACCACCGTAAAATCGGTAAACAGCTCGACCTGTACCATATGCAGGAAGAAGCGCCGGGTATGGTATTCTGGCACAACGACGGCTGGACCATCTTCCGTGAACTGGAAGTGTTTGTTCGTTCTAAACTGAAAGAGTACCAGTATCAGGAAGTTAAAGGTCCGTTCATGATGGACCGTGTCCTGTGGGAAAAAACCGGTCACTGGGACAACTACAAAGATGCAATGTTCACCACGTCTTCTGAGAACCGTGAATACTGCATTAAGCCGATGAACTGCCCGGGTCACGTACAAATTTTCAACCAGGGGCTGAAGTCTTATCGCGATCTGCCGCTGCGTATGGCCGAGTTTGGTAGCTGCCACCGTAATGAGCCGTCAGGTTCGCTGCATGGCCTGATGCGCGTGCGTGGATTTACCCAGGATGACGCGCATATCTTCTGTACTGAAGAACAAATTCGCGATGAAGTTAACGGATGTATCCGTTTAGTCTATGATATGTACAGCACTTTTGGCTTCGAGAAGATCGTCGTCAAACTCTCCACTCGTCCTGAAAAACGTATTGGCAGCGACGAAATGTGGGATCGTGCTGAGGCGGACCTGGCGGTTGCGCTGGAAGAAAACAACATCCCGTTTGAATATCAACTGGGTGAAGGCGCTTTCTACGGTCCGAAAATTGAATTTACCCTGTATGACTGCCTCGATCGTGCATGGCAGTGCGGTACAGTACAGCTGGACTTCTCCTTGCCGTCTCGTCTGAGCGCCTCCTATGTGGGCGAAGACAACGAGCGTAAGGTACCGGTAATGATTCACCGCGCAATTCTGGGGTCGATGGAACGTTTCATCGGTATCCTGACCGAAGAATTCGCTGGTTTCTTCCCGACCTGGCTTGCGCCAGTTCAGGTTGTTATCATGAATATTACCGATTCACAGTCTGAATACGTTAACGAATTGACGCAAAAACTATCAAATGCGGGCATTCGTGTTAAAGCAGACTTGAGAAATGAGAAGATTGGCTTTAAAATCCGCGAGCACACTTTGCGTCGCGTCCCATATATGCTGGTCTGTGGTGATAAAGAGGTGGAATCAGGCAAAGTTGCCGTTCGCACCCGCCGTGGTAAAGACCTGGGAAGCATGGACGTAAATGAAGTGATCGAGAAGCTGCAACAAGAGATTCGCAGCCGCAGTCTTAAACAATTGGAGGAATAAGGTATTAAAGGCGGAAAACGAGTTCAAACGGCGCGCCCTAACCGTATCAATGGCGAAATTCGCGCCCAGGAAGTTCGCTTAACAGGTCTGGAAGGCGAGCAGCTTGGTATTGTGAGTCTGAGAGAAGCTCTGGAGAAAGCAGAAGAAGCCGGAGTAGACTTAGTCGAGATCAGCCCTAACGCCGAGCCGCCGGTTTGTCGTATAATGGATTACGGCAAATTCCTCTATGAAAAGAGCAAGTCTTCTAAGGAACAGAAGAAAAAGCAAAAAGTTATCCAGGTTAAGGAAATTAAATTCCGTCCTGGTACAGATGAAGGCGACTATCAGGTAAAACTCCGCAGCCTGATTCGCTTTCTCGAAGAGGGTGATAAAGCCAAAATCACGCTGCGTTTCCGCGGTCGTGAGATGGCGCACCAGCAAATCGGTATGGAAGTGCTTAATCGCGTGAAAGACGATTTGCAAGAACTGGCAGTGGTCGAATCCTTCCCAACGAAGATCGAAGGCCGCCAGATGATCATGGTGCTCGCTCCTAAGAAGAAACAGTAAGGCCTTCAAGTAGCACTGTCTGTGGAGCCTTCGGGCTTCACAGGCTTTGTTCGCCTTTGTTTCGTTTATTAACAATGCGAAGTGGAAGTTATTAAAATGCCAAAAATTAAGACCGTACGCGGTGCTGCTAAGCGCTTCAAAAAAACCGGTAAAGGTGGTTTTAAGCACAAGCACGCTAACCTGCGTCACATTCTGACCAAAAAAGCGACCAAACGTAAACGTCACCTGCGTCCGAAAGCCATGGTTTCCAAAGGCGATCTGGGCCTGGTAATCGCGTGCCTGCCGTACGCATAAGCCGTTAACGTTTTTAACTTTTTAATTAGAATATAGATACAGGAGAGCACATATGGCTCGCGTAAAACGTGGTGTTATTGCACGCGCACGTCACAAGAAAATTTTGAAACAAGCTAAAGGCTACTACGGTGCGCGTTCTCGCGTATACCGCGTTGCCTTCCAGGCTGTTATCAAAGCTGGTCAGTATGCTTACCGTGACCGTCGTCAACGTAAGCGTCAGTTCCGTCAACTGTGGATTGCGCGTATCAACGCAGCAGCACGTCAGAACGGTATTTCTTACAGCAAATTCATCAATGGCCTGAAAAAAGCCTCTGTTGAAATCGACCGTAAGATCCTGGCTGATATCGCAGTATTCGACAAAGTAGCGTTCACCGCTCTGGTTGAAAAAGCGAAAGCAGCTCTGGCATAAGCCAGTTGAAAGAGGGAGCTAGTCTCCCTCTTTTCGTTTCAACGCCATCAAAACATTGACTTTTATCGCCGTAGCCTTTTCAATAAAGGTCTTTTGAAGAGTACCAAAAGGTAACGCAAGCAATGAATGCTGCTATTTTCCGCTTCTTTTTTTACTTTAGCACCTGAATCCAGGAGGCTAGCGCGTGAGAAGAGAAACGGAAAACAGCGCCTGAAAGCCTCCCAGTGGAGGCTTTTTTTGTATGCGCGTTTTGAAAAATAAAAAGCCTGTCTCATCAGGTGTAATTGTCGCAGCCAGTCTGGACACGGCCAGCGCGGAGAAACCGGAGCGTATTTAAGTACGTGAGAATTTCGAGCACTGCCCGGGACCAAAATGGCAAGTAAAATAGCCTGATGGGATAGGCTCTAAGTCCAACGAACCAGTGTCACCACTGACACAATGAGGAAAACCATGTCACATCTCGCAGAACTGGTTGCCAGTGCGAAGGCGGCCATTAGCCAGGCGTCAGATGTTGCCGCGTTAGATAATGTGCGCGTCGAATATTTGGGTAAAAAAGGGCACTTAACCCTTCAGATGACGACCCTGCGTGAGCTGCCGCCAGAAGAGCGTCCGGCAGCTGGTGCGGTTATCAACGAAGCGAAAGAGCAGGTTCAGCAGGCGCTGAATGCGCGTAAAGCGGAACTGGAAAGCGCTGCACTGAATGCGCGTCTGGCGGCGGAAACGATTGATGTCTCCCTGCCAGGTCGTCGCATTGAAAACGGCGGTCTGCATCCGGTTACCCGTACCATCGACCGTATCGAAAGTTTCTTCGGTGAGCTTGGCTTTACCGTGGCAACCGGGCCGGAAATCGAAGACGATTATCATAACTTCGATGCTCTGAACATTCCTGGTCACCACCCGGCGCGCGCTGACCACGACACTTTCTGGTTTGACACTACCCGCCTGCTGCGTACCCAGACCTCTGGCGTACAGATCCGCACCATGAAAGCCCAGCAGCCACCGATTCGTATCATCGCGCCTGGCCGCGTTTATCGTAACGACTACGACCAGACTCACACGCCGATGTTCCATCAGATGGAAGGTCTGATTGTTGATACCAACATCAGCTTTACCAACCTGAAAGGCACTCTGCACGATTTCCTGCGTAACTTCTTTGAGGAAGATTTGCAGATTCGCTTCCGTCCTTCCTACTTCCCGTTCACCGAGCCTTCTGCAGAAGTTGACGTCATGGGTAAAAACGGTAAATGGCTGGAAGTGCTGGGTTGCGGGATGGTGCATCCGAACGTGCTGCGTAACGTTGGCATTGACCCGGAAGTTTACTCTGGTTTCGCCTTCGGGATGGGGATGGAGCGTCTGACTATGTTGCGTTACGGCGTCACCGACCTGCGTTCATTCTTCGAAAACGATCTGCGTTTCCTCAAACAGTTTAAATAAGGCAGGAATAGATTATGAAATTCAGTGAACTGTGGTTACGCGAATGGGTGAACCCGGCGATTGATAGCGATGCGCTGGCGAATCAAATCACTATGGCGGGCCTGGAAGTTGACGGTGTAGAACCGGTTGCCGGTAGCTTCCACGGCGTGGTCGTTGGTGAAGTGGTTGAGTGTGCGCAGCATCCGAACGCTGACAAACTGCGTGTGACAAAAGTGAATGTTGGCGGCGATCGCCTGCTGGACATCGTCTGCGGTGCGCCAAACTGCCGTCAGGGCCTGCGTGTGGCGGTAGCTACCATTGGTGCTGTTCTGCCGGGTGATTTCAAAATTAAAGCGGCGAAACTGCGTGGTGAACCGTCTGAAGGGATGCTGTGCTCCTTTTCTGAGCTGGGAATTTCTGACGATCATAGCGGCATTATCGAGCTGCCTGCGGATGCGCCGATTGGCACCGACATCCGTGAATACCTGAAACTTGATGACAACACCATCGAAATCAGCGTGACGCCAAACCGTGCCGACTGTTTAGGTATCATTGGTGTTGCGCGTGACGTTACCGTGCTGAATCAGCTGCCGCTGGTTGAACCGGAAATCGTTCCGGTTGGTGCGACCATCGACGACACGCTGCCGATTACAGTCGAAGCGCCGGAAGCCTGCCCGCGTTATCTTGGCCGTGTGGTAAAAGGCATTAACGTTAAAGCGCCAACTCCGCTGTGGATGAAAGAAAAACTGCGTCGTTGCGGGATCCGTTCTATCGATGCAGTTGTTGACGTCACCAACTATGTACTGCTCGAACTGGGCCAGCCGATGCACGCTTTCGATAAAGATCGCATTGAAGGCGGCATTGTGGTGCGGATGGCGAAAGAGGGCGAAACGTTGGTACTGCTTGATGGCACTGAAGCGAAGCTGAATGCTGACACTCTGGTCATCGCCGACCACAACAAGGCGCTGGCGATGGGCGGCATCTTTGGTGGCGAACACTCTGGCGTGAATGACGAAACGCAAAACGTCTTGCTGGAATGCGCTTTCTTCAGCCCGCTGTCTATCACCGGTCGTGCTCGTCGTCATGGCCTGCATACTGATGCGTCTCACCGTTATGAGCGTGGCGTTGATCCGGCACTGCAGCACAAAGCGATGGAACGTGCGACCCGTCTGCTGATCGACATCTGCGGTGGTGAGGCTGGTCCGGTAATTGATATCACCAACGAAGCAACGCTGCCGAAGCGTGCAACCATCACTTTACGTCGTAGCAAACTGGATCGCCTGATCGGCCATCATATTGCGGATGAGCAGGTAACTGACATTCTGCGTCGTCTCGGCTGCGAAGTGACCGAAGGCAAAGACGAGTGGCAGGCAGTTGCGCCGAGCTGGCGTTTCGATATGGAGATTGAAGAAGATCTGGTCGAAGAAGTCGCGCGTGTTTACGGCTACAACAACATCCCGGATGAGCCGGTACAGGCAAGCCTGATTATGGGTACTCACCGTGAAGCTGACCTGTCGCTCAAGCGCGTGAAAACGCTGCTCAACGACAAAGGCTATCAGGAAGTGATCACCTACAGCTTCGTTGATCCGAAAGTGCAGCAGATGATCCATCCAGGCGTTGAAGCCTTACTGCTGCCAAGCCCGATCTCTGTTGAAATGTCAGCAATGCGTCTTTCTCTGTGGACCGGCCTGCTGGCAACCGTGGTGTACAACCAGAACCGTCAGCAGAACCGTGTGCGCATTTTCGAAAGCGGTCTGCGTTTCGTACCAGATACTCAGGCACCGTTGGGCATTCGTCAGGATCTGATGTTAGCCGGTGTGATTTGCGGTAACCGTTACGAAGAGCACTGGAACCTGGCAAAAGAGACCGTTGATTTCTATGATTTGAAAGGCGATCTTGAATCCGTTCTCGACCTGACCGGTAAACTGAATGAGGTTGAGTTCCGTGCAGAAGCGAATCCGGCACTGCATCCGGGGCAATCCGCAGCGATTTATCTGAAAGGTGAACGTATTGGTTTTGTTGGGGTTGTTCATCCTGAACTGGAACGTAAACTGGATCTTAACGGTCGCACTCTGGTGTTCGAACTGGAGTGGAACAAGCTCGCAGACCGCGTGGTGCCTCAGGCGCGCGAGATTTCTCGCTTCCCGGCGAACCGTCGTGACATCGCGGTGGTGGTCGCAGAAAACGTTCCCGCAGCGGATATTTTATCCGAATGTAAGAAAGTTGGCGTAAATCAGGTAGTTGGCGTAAACTTATTTGACGTGTACCGCGGTAAGGGTGTTGCGGAGGGGTATAAGAGCCTCGCCATAAGCCTGATCCTGCAAGATACCAGCCGTACACTCGAAGAAGAGGAGATTGCCGCTACCGTCGCCAAATGTGTAGAGGCATTAAAAGAGCGATTCCAGGCATCATTGAGGGATTGAACCTATGGCGCTTACAAAAGCTGAAATGTCAGAATATCTGTTTGATAAGCTTGGGCTTAGCAAGCGGGATGCCAAAGAACTGGTTGAACTGTTTTTCGAAGAGATCCGTCGCGCTCTGGAAAACGGCGAACAGGTGAAACTCTCTGGTTTTGGTAACTTCGATCTGCGTGATAAGAATCAACGCCCGGGACGTAACCCGAAAACGGGCGAGGATATTCCCATTACAGCACGGCGCGTGGTGACCTTCAGACCCGGGCAGAAGTTAAAAAGCCGGGTCGAAAACGCTTCGCCCAAAGACGAGTAATCTGATCTAACTAAAAAGGCCGCTCTGCGGCCTTTTTTCTTTTCACTGTCGAAGAGTCACCGTAAAATCAACGCCATGACACTTCAGCAGAACGGATACCATGCTGACACTTGCCCGCCAACAACAGCGACAAAATATTCGCTGGTTATTATGCCTGTCAGTTTTGATGCTGCTGGCGCTTCTCTTAAGCCTTTGCGCCGGTGAACAATGGATCTCGCCAGGTGACTGGTTTTCTCCTCGTGGCGAACTGTTCGTCTGGCAGATTCGCCTGCCACGTACGCTGGCTGTATTGCTGGTTGGTGCGGCGCTGGCTATATCCGGCGCAGTAATGCAGGCGTTGTTTGAAAATCCTCTGGCAGAACCTGGACTACTTGGCGTCTCTAACGGCGCAGGCGTAGGGCTTATCGCCGCGGTATTGCTTGGGCAAGGGCAACTCCCAAACTGGGCACTAGGGCTGTGTGCGATTGCTGGCGCGCTTATCATCACTTTAATACTCTTACGTTTCGCCCGTCGTCATCTTTCGACCAGTCGGTTATTGCTGGCTGGCGTTGCATTAGGGATTATCTGTAGCGCACTAATGACGTGGGCTATCTACTTTTCCACCTCTGTTGATTTACGTCAGCTGATGTACTGGATGATGGGCGGTTTTGGCGGCGTAGACTGGCGGCAAAGCTGGCTGATGCTGGCATTGATCCCCGTGTTGTTGTGGATCTGTTGTCAGTCCAGGCCGATGAATATGTTAGCACTTGGCGAGATCTCGGCGCGGCAACTGGGTTTACCCCTGTGGTTCTGGCGCAATGTGCTGGTGGCAGCGACCGGCTGGATGGTTGGCGTCAGTGTGGCGCTGGCGGGTGCTATCGGCTTTATTGGTCTGGTGATCCCACATATTCTTCGGTTGTGTGGTTTAACCGATCATCGCGTATTACTTCCCGGCTGCCCGCTGGCAGGGGCGAGCGCATTGCTGCTGGCCGATGTTGTAGCGCGCTTGGCATTAGCTGCCGCAGAGCTGCCTATTGGCGTGGTCACCGCAACGTTGGGTGCGCCGGTGTTTATCTGGTTATTGTTAAAAGCAGGACGTTAGCCGCAAAAAGACGGTCTATGATTAAAAGCTAAGATTTTTACTGACCACACCCAGGAGAAACGATGCAAGATTCCATTCTGACGACCGTAGTGAAAGATATCGACGGTGAAGTGACCACGCTGGAGAAGTACGCCGGTAATGTGCTGTTGATTGTCAATGTCGCCTCAAAGTGTGGCTTAACGCCGCAATATGAGCAGTTGGAGAATATTCAGAAAGCCTGGGCCGATCGAGGTTTTGTGGTGCTGGGATTCCCGTGCAACCAGTTTCTGGAACAAGAACCGGGCAGCGATGAAGAGATTAAAACTTACTGTACCACCACATGGGGGGTGACGTTCCCGATGTTCAGTAAGATTGAAGTTAATGGCGAAGGACGCCATCCGCTGTATCAAAAATTGATTGCCGCAGCGCCGACCGCAGTCGCGCCGGAAGAGAGCGGATTCTATGCCCGTATGGTCAGCAAAGGTCGTGCACCGCTGTACCCTGATGATATTTTATGGAATTTTGAGAAATTTTTAGTTGGCAGGGACGGATTGGTCATCCAGCGTTTTTCCCCGGATATGACGCCGGAAGACCCCATTGTGATGGAAAGCATTAAACTGGCGTTGGCAAAATAATGTCTATTGTGATGCAGTTACAGGATGTTGCGGAATCTACCCGCCTGGGGCCACTTTCTGGCGAGGTTCGGGCTGGGGAGATCCTGCACCTGGTGGGGCCGAATGGCGCGGGTAAGAGTACCTTGCTTGCACGAATGGCCGGAATGACCAGCGGTAAGGGAAGCATTCAGTTCGCGGGGCAACCCCTGGAAGCATGGTCCGCAACAAAACTCGCGCTGCATCGCGCCTATCTTTCACAACAGCAGACGCCGCCGTTTGCAATGCCGGTCTGGCACTACCTGACACTGCATCAGCACGATAAAACGCGTACCGAACTACTGAATGATGTCGCAGGGGCGCTGGCTCTTGATGACAAACTCGGACGTAGCACCAATCAACTTTCCGGCGGTGAATGGCAACGCGTACGTCTTGCTGCGGTGGTGCTGCAAATCACACCACAAGCCAATCCCGCAGGTCAATTGCTGCTTCTTGATGAGCCGATGAACAGTCTTGATGTTGCGCAACAAAGTGCGTTAGACAAAATTCTGAGCGCTCTGTGTCAGCAAGGACTGGCGATTGTGATGAGCAGTCACGATCTCAACCACACATTGCGTCATGCGCATCGGGCGTGGTTGCTAAAAGGTGGAAAAATGCTGGCCAGTGGACGCAGAGAAGAGGTGCTCACGCCGCCAAATCTGGCGCAGGCCTATGGGATGAATTTTCGCCGTCTGGATATCGAAGGTCACAGAATGCTGATTTCGACCATCTGATTTCATTAGTATCTTGAAAATCGGGTAATTACGACGCTAAATTAATGCAAGAATAAAAAACAGAGGAACCGTACGGAATGCGTTTCTGCCTTATTTTGATCACAGCACTGTTTCTGGCCGGGTGTAGCCACCATAAAGCACCGCCGCCAAATGCCAGACTTTCTGATTCGATTACCGTTATTGCCGGTTTGAACGACCAGCTACAAAGCTGGCATGGCACGCCGTATCGTTATGGTGGCATGACGCGGCGCGGTGTGGACTGTTCGGGATTTGTGGTTGTAACGATGCGCGATCGTTTCGATTTGCAGCTGCCCCGAGAAACCAAAGAACAAGCCTCTATCGGCACGCAAATTGATAAAGACGAGTTGCTGCCTGGTGACCTGGTCTTTTTCAAAACGGGTTCCGGACAAAATGGTTTGCATGTAGGTATTTACGATACCAACAACCAATTTATCCACGCCTCTACCAGCAAGGGAGTGATGCGTTCCTCACTTGATAATGTCTATTGGCAGAAAAATTTCTGGCAGGCGAGACGAATTTAGTATGTCGAAAAATGGACGGCGATGATACATCGCCGTCCATTTACTCCTGAATACAGTAGTATTTTGCAGACAAAAACTCCGTAAATGGATTATTCGTTTATAATCAGGATAATCTAAAAAAAGGACCCCTGAAAAAGTGGTTAACATGGAACAAATGAAAGTTACTCCTTATGTAATTGTTATGTCTTATGGCCTCATCCCTTTTAGCCGGATACTGAAAAACATCCTTCGAGAGGGACGGTTACCATGAAGATTTTTTTGGAGAATCTTTATCATTCTGATTGCTATTTCCTGCCGATAAGAGATAACCAGCAAGACCTTGTCGGCGTTGAGTTAATTACCCATTTCTCCAGTGAAGATGGTACGGTTCGTATCCCGACGAGTCGGGTTATAGCGCAACTTACCGAGGAGCAACATTGGCAATTATTTTCAGAGCAGTTGGAATTACTAAAATCATGCCAACATTTTTTTATTCAACATAAACTCTTTGCCTGGCTTAATTTAACGCCACAAGTGGCTACATTATTATTAGAGAGGGATAATTACGCAGGCGAACTATTAAAATATCCGTTTATTGAACTGTTGATTAATGAGAATTACCCGCATCTCAATGAAGGAAAAGATAATCGCGATCTTTTATCCTTATCGCAAATGTATCCCCTTGTGTTAGGCAATTTGGGAGCAGGTAATAGCACAATGAAAGCGGTTTTTGATGGTCTTTTCACCCGCGTCATGCTGGATAAAAGTTTTATTCAGCAACAAATCACGCATCGCTCCTTCGAACCGTTTATTCGTGCGATCCAGGCGCAAATTTCCCCTTGTTGCAATTGCATCATCGCGGGGGGCATTGATACGACAGAAATATTGGCACAGATTACCCCCTTCGATTTCCATGCTCTCCAGGGATGCCTGTGGCCTGCCGTTCCTATAAATCAGATAACGACGTTGGTTCAGCGATAACCCTCC